>CAZEOR010000059.1:0-11010 GCA_964513695.1 uncultured Thiobacillus sp. | reverse complement strand
CGCCAGACTCCCCTTCCCAAAACGCCCCATCCCTCAATGGGGCGTTTCCTTTTGCGCAACCAGTTCACACTCCCATCGTCAGTTCGGCGAATCCTCAATCCCAAGAACCTCAGCTATCAACTCCCCTTGCGCTAGGGTGATGCCGATCCGTTGTCCAACCCTAACCCCACCTGAAAACCTGATAACCTCGCCTGCATCGCTCCGGACAATGCTGTATCCACGGTGTAGTACAGAAGCGGGGCTCAACAGTTCAAGATGCGATTGAATCATTCTGATGAATTCAGTTTTGTCTTCGATCATCCGACTCAATGTTGAGTGCAGGCGTTTTTCCAGTGCTGTCACGTTTTGTCTGAGACTCTGGGTATTTTCCCAGTGCATTGGGTGAATCCTCTTGCACTGCTGAAAGCAAGCAGTACTCACATCAATGACCGCTTTCACAGAGATGCATAGTCGCCGGCTTAAAAAACTGAGTTGTTGGCGCTTTAGTGCAATACGCTCATGGGGGTGTGTTACCCGCTTTCTCAGCCCATCTAACAGTTGGCTTAATGTCTGAAGCCTTCTTTCTAGAATCTGGTCTCGTCGGGTATTGAGATGCTGGATATGCTTGCGGATGTCGGCTCTCGATGGCGTCACCAACTGTGCAGCACCCGTAGGAGTTGGTGCTCGCAAATCCGCGACAAAATCAGCGATGGTGAAATCGGTTTCATGGCCCACTCCTGCCACGATTGGGATCGGACAAGTCGCTATGGTTCGCGCCACGCTTTCATCGTTGAATCCCCGAAAATCCTCCATGCTTCCACCGCCACGGACTAGCAACAGAACCTCGCATTCACTTCGCTGTCCAGCCGCGACGATCGCTTCGATAAGCCCTTTTACCGCGGCGTCTCCTTGTACTGGCGTGGCGTAGAGGATTATTTTGCAGCTAGGCCAACGTACGCTGATCGTAGATAGGACATCGCGTAGTGCGGCTGCTTGTTCTGATGTGACAATACCGATCGATCGGGGAAACCGCGGGATAGGACGTTTCCTATCCTGTGAAAACAGACCTTCGGCTTCAAGTTTATTTTTTAGACGAAGGAAAGCCTCGAAGAGGGAACCCTGTCCTGCCTTGCGCATGGCTTCGACGACAAGTTGAAAATCTCCGCGTTGTTCATAGAGCGTGGGCTGAACTCGAAGTTCGGCCTGATCGCCATCATGCGGAGCCCAGTCGACAAATTGGTTTCTTGTTCTGAACATCACACAACGTGCGCTCGCCTGGTCATCCTTGAGTGTGAAATACCAGTGCCCAGAGGAGGCGCGGTTGAAATTGGAGATTTCTCCACGAACTCGACAGGATGGTAAGCCTTTCTCCAAGGCCAAACGTACGAGCCGATTTAAATCGCTGACTGAGATAACTAATTCGTTACTATCAAAAGACACTGCGGTTGTCCTTTTCAGCACTTTCGTGATTGTCGAACTCGTGGATGTGTGAGCAGAAAGAAGTGGAAGTGGTTTCTATGCTGAAGGCCGGAGCCGGGCAAGGTATCCGCCATCACGTTCCCCGGGTGTATCGATATTAGCCTGATTGAGGCCGGATTCGATGGTGCCGGAGTGCGGTTGAATTGGTTGCCTTCCTTCGGCTTGAGGGATGCTTCGCTGAAACGTATAATCAGCCAATATTTCAACCGGGCGGGATGGACGCGAGTCCGTCCCGCTTGTCACATCTGGACCAGGGGTTATCTTGTCTGCGTTCGTGCCTGCAATTCTTGCGCTAGCCGACGGTACGATGTTCCGCGGCTATGGTATCGGCGCCGAAGGCGTCGGTGTCGGCGAGGTGGTTTTCAATACCTCTATCACCGGCTATCAGGAAATCCTGACCGATCCGTCCTATTGCCGGCAGATCGTCACCCTGACCTATCCCCACATTGGGAATGTCGGGACCAATGCCGAAGATGAGGAATCAGGATGCATCCACGCCTCGGGTCTCATCATTCGCGATTTGCCGCTTTTGGCGAGCAATTTCCGCATGAATCGGACCCTGCCGGAATATCTCAAGGCTCATAACGTGGTGGCAATCGCGGGTATCGATACCAGAAAGCTGACCCGCCTACTGCGGGAAAAAGGTGCCCAGAACGGATGCATAATGGCCGGAGCGATTAATGAGGCCGAGGCCCTGGCTCGAGCGGAAACTTGCCCCAGTATGGCTGGTCTGGATCTCGCCAAAGTGGTTACCTCAGACCAAATTGTTCAATGGGAAGAGGGCGAGTGGGCGCTAGGTTCGGGTTTTTGTGCTCCCACCGAGCCCGAGTACAGCGTTGTGGCCTACGATTTCGGCGTTAAGCGCAATATCTTGCGCATGTTGACCAGCCGTGGCTGCAAAGTGACGGTGGTGCCCGCCCAGACCTCTGCCGCTGATGTGCTGGCGATGAAGCCAGATGGGGTATTTCTTTCTAATGGGCCTGGTGATCCGGAGCCTTGCGATTACGCCATTCACGCCATTCAGGAAATTCTCGCGGCACGCATCCCGACTTACGGAATCTGTCTCGGCCATCAATTGCTGGGACTGGCTTCCGGTGCACGCACAGTCAAAATGAAATTCGGCCACCATGGCGGTAACCACCCAGTTCAGGATCTGGACAGCAAGCGGGTCATGATCACAAGTCAGAACCACGGTTTCGCCGTCGATGGCGCGACGCTGCCCCTCAATTTGCGCGCAACCCATGTGTCCCTGTTCGATGGCTCACTCCAGGGTATAGCTCGCACCGATGTGCCTGCCTTCAGTTTCCAGGGCCATCCAGAGGCCAGCCCAGGTCCCCATGATGTGGCCTACCTGTTTGATCGTTTCATCAAGATGATGCGGGACCGCCAGGTCTCACGAGCACAATAAGAAGAAGCGCGATGCCTAAGCGTACAGACCTCAAATCCATCCTCATCATCGGCGCCGGCCCCATCGTAATCGGTCAGGCCTGCGAGTTCGACTATTCCGGCGCCCAGGCCTGCAAGGCGCTCAAGGAAGAGGGTTACCGGGTCATTCTGGTGAACTCCAACCCGGCCACCATCATGACCGACCCGGAGATGGCGGACGCCACCTACATCGAGCCGATCAACTGGCAGACGGTGGAGCGCATCCTAGAAAAAGAGCGGCCCGACGCCATCCTGCCCACCATGGGTGGCCAGACGGCGCTGAACTGCGCGCTGGATCTGGCCAAGCACGGCGTCCTGGAAAAATACGGCGTGATCCTGATCGGCGCATCCAAAGAGGCTATCGACAAGGCCGAGGACCGGGAGAAGTTCAAGCAAGCCATGGCTCGCATCGGCTTGGCCAATCCCCGCTCCGCCCTCGCCCACAGCATGGAAGAGGCGATGCAGATCCAGGCGGGCATCGGTTTTCCCACCATCATCCGGCCTTCCTTCACCATGGGCGGCAGCGGTGGTGGCATCGCCTACAACATGGAAGAGTTCGTCACCATCTGCGAGCGGGGTTTGGAAGCTTCGCCGACCAAGGAACTCCTCATCGAGGAATCGCTGATCGGCTGGAAAGAGTTCGAGATGGAAGTGGTGCGTGATCACGCCGACAACTGCATCATCGTCTGCTCCATCGAGAACCTGGACCCCATGGGCGTGCACACCGGCGACTCCATCACGGTGGCGCCGGCTCAAACCCTGACGGACCGCGAATACCAACTTCTACGTAACGCTTCCATCGCCGTGCTGCGCGAGATCGGTGTCGATACTGGTGGTTCCAACGTCCAGTTCGCCATCAGCCCGGAAAACGGCCGCATCGTCGTCATCGAGATGAACCCGCGCGTGTCCCGCTCCTCCGCCCTGGCCTCCAAGGCTACCGGCTTCCCCATCGCCAAGGTGGCGGCGAAGCTGGCGGTGGGCTACACCCTGGACGAATTGCGCAACGACATCACTGGCGGCGCCACGCCAGCTTCCTTCGAACCATCCATCGACTATGTGGTCACCAAGGTACCCCGCTTCGCCTTCGAGAAGTTCCCCCAGGCCAACGACCGCCTGACCACTCAGATGAAGTCGGTAGGCGAAGTCATGGCCATCGGGCGTACCTTTCAGGAGTCGCTGCAGAAAGCCCTGCGTGGCCTGGAAACCGGCGTCGATGGCCTGGACGAGAAAAGCAAGGATGAGGACGAGATCGAAGCGGAAATGGGCAATCCGGGCGCAGAGCGGCTCTGGTATGTGGCTGACGCCTTCCGCATCGGCATGAGCTTTGAGGATATCCAGCGCGCCAGCAAGATCGACCCTTGGTTCCTGGCCCAGATCGAGGATCTGGTGAGGCAGGAAAGCGCTCTGCGGGGCCGGACACTGGCCAGCTTGTCCAAGGATGAATTGTTCGTTCTCAAGCGCAACGGTTTTTCTGACCGCAGGCTCGCCAAGATGCTCGGTACAGATCAGCATTCGGTGCGCGCCCGGCGTTGGGAGCTGGATGTTCACCCGGTTTACAAACGGGTGGATACCTGCGCCGCCGAGTTCGCCACGTCCACCGCCTACATGTATTCCTCCTACGAGGAGGAATGCGAAGCCCTGCCCTCAGACCGGAAAAAGATCATGGTGCTGGGCGGTGGTCCCAACCGCATCGGTCAGGGCATCGAGTTCGACTACTGCTGCGTGCACGCAGCCCTCGCCATGCGCGAAGATGGGTACGAAACCATCATGGTCAACTGCAACCCGGAAACCGTCTCCACCGATTACGATACATCCGACCGCCTCTATTTCGAGCCGCTGACCCTGGAGGATGTGTTGGAGATCGTGCGCATCGAAAAGCCGGTGGGCGTCATCGTCCAGTACGGTGGCCAAACCCCGCTGAAGCTGGCCCGCGACCTGGAAAAGAACGGCGTGCCCATCATCGGTACCACGCCGGACATGATTGACGCCGCCGAGGACCGGGAACGCTTCCAGAAGATGCTGCACCAGTTGGGCCTGCTGCAACCGCCCAACCGCACTGCCCGGGCCGAGGACGAGGCGATCCGCCTCGCCGCCGAGATCGGTTATCCGCTGGTGGTGCGCCCTTCCTATGTGCTGGGCGGCCGCGCCATGGAGATCGTGCGAGAGGAAGCCGACCTGCAGCGCTACATGCGCGAGGCGGTGAAGGTTTCCAATGATTCTCCCGTGCTGCTGGACCGCTTCCTGAACGACGCCATTGAGGTTGACGTGGATGCTCTGTCGGACGGTGATCAGGTGCTTATCGGCGGCATCATGGAACACATCGAGCAGGCCGGGGTGCACTCTGGCGATTCGGCCTGTTCCCTGCCGCCCTACAGCCTGACGCCCGCCATCCAGGACGAACTACGCCGCCAGACCGTGTCCATGGCCAGAGCCCTTAATGTGGTTGGCCTGATGAACGTACAGTTTGCCATCAAGGGCAAGGGCGATGCCGCCCAGGTCTATGTGCTGGAAGTGAACCCCCGCGCATCCCGGACCGTCCCCTATGTTTCCAAGGCTACCGGCCGCCAACTCGCCAAGATCGCCGCGCGCTGCATGGCCGGCAAGACGCTGAAAGAGCAGAACGCCGAACATGAAATCATTCCGCCGTATTACTCGGTCAAGGAAGCCGTGTTTCCCTTCCGCAAGTTTCCCGGCGTGGACCCTATCCTGACCCCGGAAATGAAGTCCACCGGCGAGGTCATGGGTGTAGGTGAAACCTTCGGCGAGGCTTTCCTCAAGTCCCAGTACGGCGCCAGCGTGAAGCTGCCCCGGGAGGGCAATGTTTTCATCTCCGTGCGCAATCCAGAGCATCCCCAGGTGGCCGAGATCGGCGCCCATCTCCATGAGTTGGGTTTCAAACTCTATGCAACGCGGGGCACGGCCAATGCCATCGACGGCAACGGCGTACCGGTGACGCGGGTCAACAAAGTGGCTGAAGGGCGGCCCCACATCGTCGATATGATCAAGAACCGGGAAATCCAGTTGATCATCAACGTGGTGGAAGACAAGCGCGCGATGAAGGATTCCTTCGCCATCCGAGCTGCGGCCCTGGCCCAGAACATCCCGTATTTCACGACACTGGCGGGTGCCAAGGCCGCCTGCCTGGGAATGAAAGAACGGCGCGAAATCACCGTCTATCCGCTGCAAGAACTGCACAAGCGGTTGAACTAAGACCCCGAGAGGTACCGTATGAGTAAAGTCCCCCTGACGGTGGTCGGCGCGGAGAAATTGCGCGTCGAACTGCAAAGGCTGAAGAGCGTTGAGCGGCCCAATGTCATCGCCGCCATCGCCGAGGCTCGTTCCCACGGTGATCTGTCGGAAAACGCCGAATATGATGCCGCCAAGGAGAAGCAGGGCTTCATTGAAGGCCGCATCAAGGAACTGGAAGGCAAGCTGGCCAATGCCCAGATCATCGACCCGCGTCATCTGGACGCGGAGGGGCGCGTGGTGTTTGGCGCCACCGTGGAACTGGTGGATGCTGAAACCGGTGATGACGTTAAATATCAAATTGTTGGCGACGACGAAGCGGACATCAAGGAGGGCAAGATTTCCGTCGGCTCCCCCATCGCCCGCGCCCTTATCGGCAAGTATGCCGGCGACGTGGCCGACGTGCATGCCCCCGGTGGCCTGCGCCACTACGAGATCGTCGACGTGCATTACGTCTAATGAAAAGTGGCGTTTCAAGACGTAGTCATCGGATTGATCACGGATGCCGTCCATTCCGTTGTTGTCGGGCTAAGTGATCGTCTTGGTCGAAATGAAAGACAAAAAAACAAAATTGAGAAAACAATTGAATGGGTTCTGCTCGGCGGTCTTATTCTCTGCATCATTGTTATCACATTCGCCTACAGCAGATAAATGAAGCGCTTCCCCGATCTTGTAACCGCCTGGGCTGTCGTGTTCTGGGTAGGCGGACTGTGGGCGGTCGGATACCTGGCCGCGCCGATGCTGTTCTATAACCTGGAAGATCGTATGCTGGCCGGCATGGTGGCGGGCAAGATGTTCAGCGCCATGGCCTGGGTTGGGATGGTCTGCGCGGCCTGGCTGCTGCTGTTCCGTCTGTCCCGCTTTGGCGGTACGGCGTTGAAGCAAGCATTCTTCTGGATCGTCGTCCTGATGCTGCTGTTGACCCTGGCGGGCCATTTTGGCATCCAGCCCGTGCTGATGCGGCTCAAGGAAGCCGCCCTGCCCAAGGATGTGATGGAAAGCCTGTTCCGGGACCGTTTCGCCACCTGGCATGGTATTTCCAGCGCGGTCTATCTAGTCCAGAGCCTGCTCGGCCTTGTGCTGGTGGCCAAGCAAAACTCCAGATAACACATCAGGGAAGTTTGATTCTCGGCTTCACCGCCGGTTTGTAGACCAGAAGGAGCTTGCCGATGTGTTGCACCGGTGATGCACCGAGCGCCTCGCAGAGGCCGGCAAGGTAGGATTCCCGCGCATCCCGGTCATCGCCCAGCACGCGGATCTTGATGAGTTCATGGGCGGCGATGGCCCGTTCTGCTTCCAGAATCACCGCTTCGGTGAGACCCTGGGTGCCGATCATGACCACGGGTTTTAATGCATGGGCCTGGGCTTTCAGGAATTTGCGCTGTTCGGGTGTGAGTTCCCGCAATTGTCTACCCGTTGATTTACCCATAAAGCCCCCAAGAAATAGGCCGATAGTAGCCCATGAAACGACAAGCAAAAACCCGCGTCTGGCATCAGCAGCATGCCAATGACTTCTATGTGCGCCAGTCGGTGGAACAGGGGTATCGTTCCCGCGCTGCGTACAAGCTGATGGAGATCGATGACAAGGACCATTTGCTCAGGCCTGGTGGCGTCGTGGTTGACCTGGGCTGTGCGCCGGGCGGGTGGTGTCAGGTGGCGGTGGAACGCATGAAAGGACAGGGTCGCATCATCGGCATCGACTTGCTGGAGATGACCGGACTGAACCATGTGGATTTCGTGCAAGGCGACTTCACCGAGGATTCCACCCTCGCAAAAGTGGAATCCTTGCTTCATGGCAACCACCCCGACCTTGTATTAAGCGATATGGCCCCCAACATCACTGGCGTGATCGTCTCCGACCAAGCACGTGGCTACCATCTCGCGGAACTGGCGTTGGCCTTTGCCGCGCGCTGGCTGAAGCACGGGCTGCAACCCGGCGGGGTATTCCTGGTCAAAGTTTTCCAAGGTGCCGGCTTTGAGGAATATGTCAGGCAGATGCGCGTTGTGTTTCACACGGTGGCGGTGCGTAAGCCCAAGGCTTCAAAGGATCGAAGCCGGGAGGTGTATCTCCTGGGGCGCGGCTTGAAAGACAGGATGAGTGAAAGCGCTGGCGATGATTGAAGCCAACGTGGAATTGAACTAACTTCCTATCCCTGCGGTTTTTTTCCGCAAAGGAGTCAAATTGAACAATCTATTCAAGAATGTCGCTATCTGGCTGGTGATTGCACTGGTCCTGATGACGGTATTCAATCAATTCAACACCCGCCAGACCGCCCAGTCACAGGTGGACTATTCCCAGTTCATCGAACAGGTGCGCCAGGGGCAGGTTGCCAAAGTCACGATCGAAGGCCATGTGTTGCGCGGCGTGCAGGCTGACGGCAAGCGCTTCACCACCTACGCGCCATCGGACCCCTGGCTGGTTTCCGACCTGCTCAAGAATGGGGTGCAGGTAGAAGCCAAGCCGGAAGAGCAGCCTTCCATGATGATGAGCATCTTTGTTTCATGGTTCCCCATGCTGTTGCTGATAGGCGTCTGGGTGTTCTTCATGCGCCAGATGCAGGGCGGCGGTAAGGGGGGGGCCTTCTCCTTCGGCAAGAGCAAGGCGCGCTTGCTGGACCAGGATAGCAACACCGTGACCTTCGCCGACGTGGCTGGCTGTGATGAGGCAAAGGAAGAAGTGGGTGAATTGGTCGAGTTTCTGCGCGATCCGTCCCGTTTCCAGAAACTGGGTGGCCGCATTCCCCGTGGCGTATTGATGGTGGGCTCGCCGGGTACCGGTAAGACTCTGTTGGCCAAGTCCATCGCCGGCGAGGCCAAGGTGCCTTTCTTCAGCATTTCCGGCTCGGATTTCGTGGAAATGTTCGTCGGTGTCGGCGCGGCGCGTGTGCGCGACATGTTCGAGCAGGCCAAGAAACAATCGCCCTGCATCATCTTCATCGATGAAATCGACGCAGTGGGCCGTCAGCGTGGCGCAGGCCTGGGCGGTGGCAACGACGAGCGGGAACAGACCCTGAACCAGCTACTGGTGGAAATGGATGGTTTCGAGGCATCGGCAGGCGTGATTGTCATCGCCGCCACCAACCGTCCCGACGTGCTTGACCCCGCGCTGATGCGGCCCGGCCGTTTCGACCGCCAGGTGGTGGTGCCTCTGCCGGATATTCGCGGACGTGAGCAGATCCTCATGGTGCATATGCGCAAGGTGCCCATGAGCCAGGATGTGAAGGCTGACATCATCGCCCGTGGCACCCCTGGCTTTTCCGGTGCAGATCTGGCCAACCTGGTCAACGAGGCCGCCTTGTTCGCGGCGCGCGGTAACAAGCGCGTGGTGGACATGGAGGATTTCGAGCGCGCCAAGGACAAGATCATGATGGGTGCCGAGCGCCGCTCCATGGTCATGCCCGAGGAGGAACGCAGGAACACCGCTTATCACGAGTCCGGCCATGCCGTGGTGGCCAAGCTCATGCCCAAGACCGATCCGGTGCATAAGGTCACCATCATTCCGCGCGGCCGAGCGCTGGGCGTGACCATGCAATTGCCCACGGAGGACCGCTACAGCCAGGACCGTACCCGGTTGTTGTCCACACTCGCCGTGTTGTTTGGCGGCCGCATCGCCGAAGAGCTGTTCATGAACCAGATGACCACCGGCGCTTCCAACGACTTCCAGCGTGCCACCGACCTGGCGCGGCGCATGGTCACCCAGTGGGGCATGTCCGATGCCATGGGGCCGATGGTGTATGGCGAGGAAGAAGGCGAAGTTTTCCTGGGCCGCTCGGTGACCACCCACAAGAGCGTTTCCGAGGAAACCCTGCGCAAGGTGGACGCGGAGGTGCGGCGAATCATCGACGAGCAGTACGCCTTGGCACGCAAGATTCTGGAAGAGAACCGTGACAAGGTCGAGCGCATGACCCGCGCCCTGCTGGAATGGGAAACCATCGACGCGGAGCAGATCGACGACATCATGGTTGGCAAGGAGCCGCGGCCGCCCAAGCCAGTTTCACCACCGGCCTCCAACGCGGGCAATCCACCGCCAAGTGCGCCTGCGCCTAGCGTCACACCGGCTGAGGAAGCCTGACCCAGGCTGCACGGATTCATCAAAACAGTCATGAGGGGCGGAGTACCGCCCCTCATGTTTTATGGCCCACTTTTGTTGATTCTTCCAATGTTTCGTTGTGGTCGATTCCTCTTTCCCCGCGACCAGGCTCTGGTCATGGGCATCGTCAATGTCACGCCAGATTCCTTCTCCGATGGCGGTCGCCATTTCTCTGCGGAAAGAGCCGTGGAGCATGGCCTGCGGCTTAAGGAAGAGGGTGCCCACATACTGGATATCGGTGGCGAATCCACCCGCCCTGGTAGTGTTCCGGTCAGCCTGGAGCAGGAATTGGCCCGAGTCCTACCCGTGGTGGAGGGTCTGCGCGATGCCGGTGTGGCCATTTCCGTGGATACCATGAAACCGGAAGTCATGGCCGCCGTGCTGAAGGCGGGTGCGGACATGATCAACGATGTGCGCGGATTCGAGACTGCCGGGGCTTTCGATGTGCTGTCGGCTTCGGATTGTGGCCTGTGCATCATGCATATGCGCGGTTTGCCCCAGACCATGCAGATCGATCCCTCATACACGGATGTCGTAGAGGAGGTGGCATCCTATCTGGAGCAGCGTTTACGGGCTGCCCGCACGGCGGGAATCCAGTCTGACTGACTCGCCATCGACCCGGGTTTCGGTTTTGGCAAGACGACGGCACACAATCTGGCCCTATTCAAGAAGCTGTCCCGCTTGACCGATATGGCCCCTGTGCTCGTGGGACTTTCGCGCAAGTCCATTCTCGGTGCCCTGACCGGGCGTGGAACCACGGATCGGCTTCTGCCCAGCGTGGTAAGCGCGTT
>CAZEOR010000058.1:0-11026 GCA_964513695.1 uncultured Thiobacillus sp. | reverse complement strand
CAGACCCGCTTGGCCCGCGCGTTTGGTTTCGTACCATCGGGCCACCAAACAAGGTACTTTTTAGGAGATTGACCATGAGTAAATCAAGCATGTGGAGCCGAATGGCGACGGGCTTTGCTGCCGCGCTGTTTGCCTTCGGTGTGCAAGCGGCCGTGGATATTCCCGGCCCCAAACTGCCCCCCCCCGAGCCGGCCAAGGCACCGCCGATCCATCCGGTAGATGCCAAGAAGTGTTATTCCTGTCACGAGGACATTGAGGACTTCCACACCAAGGGTCGTCATGCGACGGTGAACTGCGCGCACTGCCACGACAATGCCGCCGAGCACCAGAAACTGGCCAAGGGCAAGGACTGGGGCGTGCGTCCGAACACCAACAAGGACCATCGCGCCTGCGCCACCTGCCACGTTGAGCAGTACAACTCCTTCGTCCAGCCCAATCTGGAATCGAAGGCGCGTGTCGAAAAGGCCAGCTTCAAGAGCCGCTCGCCGCTGTTCGACAAGCTGATGGAAGGCTACGGCTTTACCAAAGAGCATAACGAACCGCGTTCGCACGCCTTCATGCTGGTTGACCAGTGGGTCGTGGACCGCGCCTTCGGCGGCCGCATGCAGTTCAAGGACTGGACCTACGTCAACAAAGCCGAACTGGCCGCCAATGGCGCCTGGAACGTGATTGTCGACAAAGAGCCGTCCACCTCCGACCAGAAACCGTTCATGCGTCAGACCGCTACCGCCGTCAATCCGGTGTGTATGAACTGCAAGACACAGGATCACATCCTGGACTGGAAGTACATGGGTGACAAAGACCCGCGCGCCAAATGGGACCGCACCTCCAAGCCGGTCGAGTTTGCCCGTGGCGTGAACCACCCGCTGAACTGCTTCATGTGTCATGACCCGCACTCGGCTGGTCCGCGTGTCGTACGTGACGCCCTGATCCAGGCTGTGGTCGACCGCAAGGAAGGCACCTATCCGATGGATCCGGTGAAGAGCCAGCAGACCACGATTACCAAGGTCACCTTCCAGCGTGACGGCAAGGACTTCCGCGCCATCGGCCTGCTGAACAAGGCTGACTCCAACGTGATGTGCGCCCAGTGCCACGTGGAATACAACTGCGGCCCTGGCTTCGATTGTGCCGGCCCCGATGGCAAGGCACTGATGACCACCCTGCCGGATCAGAAGTACCTGACCATGGCTGACCCGCGCACCAACCTGTTCACCTGGACCAACGTATTTGGCTACAAGGACAAGATGGTCGGCCAGTTCAAGTTCAAGGACTTCAAGCATGCCTCCACCGGCGCCTTGTTGCCCAAGATCCAGCACCCCGAGGCGGAAACCTTCTGGGGCTCCAAGCACGAGCGCGCCGGCGTCGAGTGCAAGGATTGCCACATGACCAAGAAGCGTGCTGCCAACGGCAAGGTAACCACCAGCCACCAGCAAATCTCGCCGCGCTACAACATCAAGGGTGCCTGCCTGACCTGCCACAAGGATTGGACCGAGGCTGATGCCACGTACCACATGGAAGCCATCCAGGGTTATATCCGCGGCAAGATGACCAAGGCCGAGTTCTGGATCGCCAACCTGATCGACGCGATCATGAAGGCGAAAGAAGCGGGCGTTTCCAAGGAAGTACTGGAGAAGGCCTACGACATGCAGTACGACGCCAACCTGTACTGGGAATGGTGGACGGCCGAGAACTCCGACGGCTTCCACAACCCGGACAACGCGCGTGAATCGCTGACCCGCTCCATTGACGCCTCTCAAGGTGGTATCAAGATGTTGAAAGAAGAGATGGCCAAGATGAAGACCGCGGCCGCACCGGCGAAGTAATCCATCATCAAACTGAAAGAGCCGACCTCACGGTCGGCTCTTTTTTTCGCGGTAAGCATCCTTGAAATTGATTTCTGAGCGGGTGTTCAGCGCGAAAACGAAATTTCCGAAAAGTCAGCAAGTCATTCTTTGCGTAGCGCCGAGAGCCCTTTTGCCAAGCAAAATGCCCCTTGGTTTTCATCCATGATCTAGCTATTCTCCCGAGGCTTTTTTCCGCCTCCCCATGACACCCGAACCAATTCAAACCAGCCCAGAACTCAGCGTCCGCGACCTGGCTTGCGCCCGTGGGGAACGGCTGCTGTGCAAAGGCGTGAATTTCACCGTCAAGGCCGGCGAGTTACTGCTGGTCCAGGGTGGCAATGGCCAGGGCAAAACCAGTCTGCTCCGCCTGCTCACCGGACTGGCACGGCCCGAGGATGGCATGGTTCTCTGGTGCGGGAAGCCCATCAATAAGAATCGGGAGGACTTCCACGCCCAGATGATTTACCTGGGCCACGCCAACGGCGTGAAGGACGATCTGAATCCCGTTGAAAACCTGCGCTTCGCAGAAGGCCTGCAAGGCAGACCATTCGAAGCGGCGCGCGCGGTCTCCATCCTGGAACGCCTGGGTCTGGGCCGTTGCCTGGATCTGCCCTGCCGAGTCCTGTCCTTCGGGCAACGCCGCCGGGTGGCTTTATCCGCATTGCTTCTGGCCGATGCCAGACTATGGATTCTTGATGAGCCTCTCACCGGCCTGGATATCCATGCCGTAGCTTTGATGGAAGGCCTGATCCGGGATCACCTGACTGGCGGCGGCATGGTGGTGGCCACAACTCACCAGGCCCTGAATCTGGAAGGGGTCAACGTGCAGCGCCTGCTGGTGGGCAACGTCGCCATCCCGGAATTGGCCTGAGGGGCAGACTTAACATGCACCGTTTTCTCCTTGCTGTCCTGCGCCGTGACCTCACCCTGGCAGCCCGCCGCCGGGGCGACTGGCTGATTGCCCAATTCTTCTTCGTCATGGTGGCGAGCCTGTTCCCGCTGGGCGTAGGACCGGAGCCCGAGATGCTGGCCCGCATCGGCCCCGGCGTGCTGTGGGTGGCGGCCACCCTGGCATCCCTGTTGTCCCTGTCCCGTTTATTCGCCGATGACCACCATGATGGCAGCCTGGAACACATGGTGCTGTCTCCAGAACCTACCGTGCTGCTGGTATTGGGAAAGTCTCTGGCCCACTGGCTGATCTACTGCATTCCGCTGTTGCTGATCGCACCGGTACTGGGAATCCAGTTCAACCTGCCCTGGGACGCCATTTGGGTATTGGAAATCTCCCTGCTGCTGGGCACGCCCATCCTGTCCCTGTTGGGCAGTGTCGGCGCCGCGCTGACTCTTGGCCTGCGCGGCGGCGGCGTGTTGCTGACCCTGCTGATCCTGCCGCTTTACGTTCCCGCCCTTATTTTCGGCGCGGGGGCGGTAGATGGCGTGATGTCGGGAACTGGAGGGCAAGCTCACTTGTCATTATTGGGCGCCTTCATGGTGCTCTCCCTTATGATCGCACCCTGGATTGCCGCTGCGGCGCTACGAGTCTCATTGGAATGAACCTTTACACCTTCGCATCACCTGTCAATTTCTATCATCTGTCCGGCAAGTTGATTCCCTGGTTTACCTGGAGCGCTGTCCTGCTCACGGTTGCCGGCCTCTACATCAGCTTCTTCGTCGCTCCCACGGATTTCCAGCAGAGCGAGGCCTACCGGATTATCTTCATCCATGTTCCGGCGGCCTGGATGTCCATGTTCATTTACATGGTCATGGCCTTCTGGGGTGCCATCGGCCTGGCGTTCAACACCCGCCTTTCTTTCATGATGGCCCGTGCCCTGGCGCCCACCGGCGCCATCTTCACCTTCATCGCCCTGTGGACCGGCGCCTGGTGGGGCAAGCCCATGTGGGGCGCCTGGTGGGTGTGGGACGCGCGCCTGACCTCGGAACTGATTCTGCTCTTCCTGTATATCGGCATCATCGCCCTGTGGTCGGCCATCGACGACGTAAAGCGGGGCGACCGGGCCGGGGCATTGCTGACCCTGATCGGCGCCATCAACGTGCCCATCATTTATTTTTCCGTGAAATGGTGGAACACCTTGCATCAAGGCGCGTCCATCAACCTGATGAAAGCGCCCAGCATGGCCAAGATCATGCTGATCGGCATGCTGGTGATGGCGATCGCTGCCTGGCTCTACACCATTGCCGTGGCCCTGGTCCGGGTGCGCGGCATCATTCTGGAGCGGGAACGGCAATCCGAGTGGGTCAAGGCAATTCTGGAGCGCGAAGCATGAAACAGCCCCCTTACTTCCTTCATTCGTTTTCCCCCCAAGGGGCGCAGCCCTCTCTTGGGACTGCCCGGCTGGAGATCTGACATGGAATGGGCAAGCTGGTCTGATTTCTGGAACATGGGCGGTTACGGCCTCTACGTCTGGGGTTCCTACGGCGTGACCGCCGTCTGCATCTTGATCGAAGTCATGTTTTTGAAGCGATCCGCCGGTGACACTCGCCGCCGCCTGAAACGCATGCAGCAGTGGGAAGAACAATGAAATCGCGTCACAAAAAACTTATGGTCATCGTCCTGGGCCTCGCAGGCCTCGGCATCGCCACAGCCTTGATCCTCAATGCCTTCCAGAGCAATCTGGTGTTCTTCTTCTCGCCCACCCAGGTGGCGCGGGGTGAAGCGCCCACCGACAGAGCCTTCCGCATTGGCGGATTGGTCGAAGTCGGCAGCGTGAAGCGCGAGGCGGATGGACTCACCGTGCACTTCGTGGTCACCGATACCGCCAAGTCCATGCCGGTTGTCTACAAGGGCATCCTTCCCGACCTGTTCAAGGAAGGCAAAGGCGTGGTTGCGGAAGGCAAGCTGGGCAAGGATGGTGTGTTTTCATCGACCCAGGTGCTTGCCAAGCACGACGAGAATTACATGCCCCCCGAGGCGGCCCATGCCCTGGAACAGGCGCAGAAGGCCCAGAAAACCATCGTGAAATAACACACGGGCGCCAGCAGGACCGGCGCCTTTGCCGTAATACTCCGGCACCCTCAAGGAGACCGCATGATCCCCGAACTCGGCCATTTCGCCCTTATCGTCGCGCTGCTGCTGGCGCTTACCCAGGCCATCCTGCCGCTTATCGGCGCGCAACGCGGGAACCTCACTCTGATGGCGGTAGCCCGGCCAGCGGCACAGGGGCAGTTCGTATTCGTCGCGATCGCCTTCGCCTGTCTGGCCTATTCATTCCTCTCCAACGATTTCTCAGTCGAAAACGTGGCAAGAAACTCCTTCTCCCAGTTGCCGGAGATTTACCGTTTCACCGCCACCTGGGGTTCCCATGAAGGTTCCATGTTGCTATGGGCGTTGATCCTGGGCTTCTGGACCACGGCGGTTTCCGTGTTCTCGCGCCATCTGCCGGACGACATGGTGGCGCGCGTGATCGGCATCATGGGCCTGATCTCCACCGGCTTCCTGGCCTTCCTGCTCACCACCTCCAACCCCTTCCTGCGCCTGCTGCCCGCCGCCGCCGACGGGCGCGACATGAATCCCCTGCTGCAAGACCCGGGCATGGTGATCCATCCTCCGATGCTGTACATGGGCTACGTGGGTTTCTCCGTCGCCTTTGCCTTCGCCATCGCCGCCCTGCTCTCCGGCCGTTTGGATGCCGCCTGGGCGCGCTGGTCGCGGCCCTGGACCACGGTAGCCTGGGCCTTCCTGACCTTCGGCATCGCCCTGGGCAGCTGGTGGGCCTATAACGAACTGGGCTGGGGCGGCTGGTGGTTCTGGGATCCGACCGAAAACGCCTCCTTCATGCCCTGGCTGGCCGGCACTGCCCTGATCCATTCCCTGTCCGTCACGGAAAAGCGCGGCGCCTTCAAAGCCTGGACCGTGCTGCTCGCCCTCACAGCCTTCTCCCTGTCCCTGTTGGGTACCTTCCTGGTCCGTTCCGGCGTGTTGTCGTCCGTACACGCATTTGCCACCGACCCGGCCCGAGGCGCCTTCATCCTGGGTTTCCTGGTCGTGGTGATCGGCGGCTCCCTCGCCCTGTTCGCCTGGCGCGCACCCAGAATGCTCACGGGCGGCCGCTTCACCTGGTTCTCGCGGGAAGCCCTGCTGCTGGCCAACAACGTCATCCTGCTGGCCGCCATGGGTTCCGTTCTTCTGGGCACCCTCTACCCATTGCTGATGGATGCCCTCGGCATGGGCAAGATTTCCGTCGGGCCACCCTACTTCAACGCCGTGTTTGTCCCCCTGATGGCCCCCGCCCTGTTCCTGATGGGTATCGGCCCCCTGGCACGCTGGAAGGAAGCCAGCCTGCCGGACATGGCAACGCGCCTGAAGTGGGCGCTGGCCATCTCCGTGGCGACCGGTTTCCTGCTGCCTTTGACCTTGAACGGTTTCAACCCCTGGGCTGTGCTGGGCTTCACGCTGTCAGCCTGGATTCTGCTCACCGTGTTGATCGGTTTCCGCGAGCGCCTGAAACATGGCGGCCGGCTCGGCAATCTGACACGCGCTTTCTGGGGCATGCAGCTTGCCCACCTGGGCATGGCCTGGGGCGTGGCCGGTATCACGCTGGTGGCCAACTACCAGCAGGAACGCGACGTGCGCATGAACGTGGGCGACCACACCCAACTGGCCGGCTATACCTTCACCTTCAAGGGCACCAAGGAAGAACCCGGCCCCAATTACCGGGCTGCAAAGGGCACTGTGGAAGTGAGCCAGAACGGCAAGATGCTGTTCGTGTTGCATCCGGAAAAGCGCATTTACAACGCTTCCGGCATGCCCATGACGGAAGCCGCGATCAACCCCAATTTCTTCCGCGACGTCTATGTCGCCCTGGGAGAGCCGCTGGATGACTCGGGCAAAGCCTGGTCGGTGCGTGTGTTCCACAAACCCTTCATCAACTGGCTGTGGATCGGCGCCCTGTTCATGGTCTTCGGCGGCTTCCTGGCCGCGTCCGATCGACGCTACCGTATCGCTGTAAAGGCCGCGGCCCCCGTCGGCGCAGCCACCCAGGGAGCTTGAGATGACGACCCCCACGCTCACTTCGTTCGCTGCCCCCCGAGGGGGCGCAGGCCTCCCTTGGGACGGCCCTACCGGAGGCCTGAAATGAAACGCTGGATACCCCTGATCGTCTTCGCTGTGCTGGTCGGTTTCTTCGCCAAGGGCCTGTTCCTCAACCCGCGCGAGGTGCCCTCGCCTTTCATCGGCAAACTTGCACCCGCATTCAAGCTGCCTGTCGTAGGCAGCGCCGACAAAACCTTCAGTCCTGATGATATGAAGGGCAAGGTCTGGTTGCTCAATGTCTGGGCGCCCTGGTGCGTCTCCTGCCGCGAGGAGCATCCGGTACTCATGGGACTGGCGCAAAGCCAGCCGGTGCCCATCATCGGACTCAACTGGAAAGACAAGGATCGGGAGGCGGAACGACTCCTGGCCCAGCACGGCAGCCCCTACTTGGCGGTGCCGGACGACCTTACCGGCAAGACCGGCATCGACTACGGCGTCACCGGCACCCCGGAAACCTATGTCATCGACAAGGCCGGCATCATCCGCATGAAGCACGTCGGCCCCATCAGCCCGGATGTCTGGAAAGCGAAATTCGAGCCGAAATTGAAGGAGTTGGGCGCATGAATACCTTTTTTCGAGAAAGGATGAGCTCGGCCTGGACCGAATCAAGCGGAGCGGCCGCAGCCAAAGCACTGTTCTTCACGTTGGCCCTGGCGCTGGCGGCCCCACTGTGGGCGGGTGAAGCCGCCCCGGTGGGCGAAGACCCGGTGATCGAACAACGCATGGTCAAACTGGCGGAAGACCTGCGCTGCCTGGTCTGCCAGAACGAATCCCTGGCCGGCTCCCACGCCGAACTGGCGGAAGACCTGCGCAAGGAAATCCGCGCCCAGATGAAGGCCGGCAAGAACGACAAGCAGGTCATCGACTACCTCACCACCCGTTATGGCGATTTCGTGCTGTATCGGCCCCCGTTCAAACCGGTGACCTACCTGCTCTGGCTCGGCCCCCTGGTGTTCCTGGGCATTGGCGGCACGGTCTGGTATCTGACCCTCAAGAAACGCCGCGCCCTCAAAGACACCCCGGTGGACGAAAAGCAACTCGCCGCCGCCGCACAACTACTGGATGAAAAGTAAGAGCCCACCATGCCTTCGTTGAACCCATTCTGGACCGTCTCCCTGTTCTGGATCGCCACCGCCATCTGCGTGGCTGTCGCCCTCGCTTTCGTACTGCCCCCCCTGCTGCGCAAGAAAGCGACCGCCGCCAAGGCCGCCCGGCGTGACATCAACATCGCCGTCTATCGGGACCAGATGAAGGAAATGGAAACCGACCGTGCCAACAGCCTGTTGTCGGAAGAGCAATTCCAGATCGGCAAGGTCGAGCTTGAAACCCGCCTTGCCGAAGATGCCCTGGCTCAGGCCGATGCCATCATGACCCCGGTCGCCAGCCGCCGTCTCGGTTTCACCCTGGCAGGCATACTGCCCGCTGCCGCCTTCGGTCTTTATTTCTGGCTGGGCAACCCTATGTCGTTGATCGCCATCGCCGAAGCCCAGTCAAATGGACCTGATGCCGCCGCCATGGCGGGCGTCAAGGGCGAACACGACATCATGAAGCTGATCAAGCAGGTGGAAGACAAGACCAAGGCCGATCCGAACGACGGCGCAGCCTGGGCCATCCTGGCCAAAACCTACGCCGCCGTGGGCCACTGGCCGGAAGCCCTGCAAGCCTATGAGAAGGCTCACAAGCTGAAGCCCGATGTACCCGCGGTCATGACCGGTTACGCCGAAGCCCTGGCCATCACCAACAATCGCATCCTGAAAGGCAAGCCTATCGAGCTGGTGCTGCAAGCCCTGGAAAAAGATCCCAACGACATGAAGGGCCTGGAACTGGCCGGCATTTCCAATTTCCAGGATAAGAACTTCGCCCAGGCTGCCTACTACTTCAAGCATCTGTATAAGCTCCTGCCGCCTGAATCCCCATACGCCCAGGACATCCAGGAAGCCCAGAAGGAAGCCACCCGTCTGTCCAGGAGCAGCACGACCGGCCTGGACAATCTGGCCGATGTTGGCGCTGCCAAGGACAAGGCGGCGGCCTCCCCAGGCGGCACCATCCATGGCAAGGTGGATATCGCCCCCGCTCTCAAGGCAAAGATCAGCGACAAGGACGTGGTCTTCCTGTTCGCCCGTTCCGGTGGCGGTGGCGCCCCGGTGGCCGCCATCCGTTCCACCGCCACCAAGTTCCCGTTGGAATTCGAACTCTCGGATGCCATGGCCATGAACCCGGACAACAAGCTCTCCAACTTCAAGGAAGTGAACCTGACCGTCCGCGTCTCCAAATCCGGCGATCCCATGGGCGCGGCAGGCGACCTGGAAGGTTCGCTGGCAGGCGTCAAGGTAGGTGCCAAGGATGTCAGACTGACCATTGACAAGGTCAAACCCTGATCTCCACTCCCGCCCGCTGACTCAGGCCCGCTCCGTGCGGGCCTTTTCTTTCTCGCCAGCGAAGGAAGCGCTTATGTCACCGACCAGCAACGTCCTCCTTGAATTCGACCCGGCTGCTGCAAGCCTCGGCAATGGCAAGCCCCTGAGCGACGGCCTCTCCGTGGCGGCCCAGCTCGGCGAGACCCTGTGGGTCGCCAACGACGAGACCCTCAGCCTGGAACGCCTGACACTGGCACCCGGCGCTGGCCTGGCGGCCCGAGCCCTGGGCCACGTATCCTTTCCCCTTGCCGACTATCTCGACCTGCCTGTCCCACCCTCGACCTGCCTGTCCCACCCTCGACCGCCCCCGACAAACGAGAAGAAGCGGACCTGGAAGGCTTGGCCTACGTGGACGGAGTTCTCTGGCTGACGGGGTCCCATAGCCTGAAACGGAAAACGCCAAGGCCGGGCGACGGGCCGGAGAAAGCCCGCAAGCAGTTGGCCCGGATTGGAAACGACGGCAATCGCTTTCTGCTAGCCCGCATCCCGGTTGTGGAAGAACACGGAACGTGGCACCCGGTCCGGCAAAGCGCCGCAAGCTTCGCCGCCCGTCTGGATGGCGACGGCCGTGGCGACTCATTGACCGAAGCCCTGGCCGGTGACGAACACCTGGCGCCCTTCCTTGGCATTCCCGGCAAGGACAACGGCTTCGATATCGAAGGCCTGGCCGTCGCAGGGGAACGCATCTTTCTCGGATTGCGCGGCCCAGTCCTGCGTGGTTGGGCCGTCATTTTGGAACTGGAACCCCACGCCAGAGCGCCCTCCACTCTCGAACTGAAACCCATCGATGCTGGACGCCCCTACCTCAAGCACTTTCTGCACTTGGGCGGCCTGGGCATCCGCGACCTGTGCCGGCATGACGATGGCCTGCTCATCCTGGCAGGTCCCACCATGGATCTGGACGGCCCGGTCCATGTCCTGCGCTGGCCCGGCGGAGCGAAGAAGCACAAGAAGGGGGAATTGATCCCCGCCACCGGATTGCAAACTGTGCTGGACATCCCCTATGGCCAGGGTGTTGATCACGCCGAAGGCATGACCTTGTTCTCATCGGAAAGGAACGAAAAACCCGCCCTGCTGGTTGTGTACGATGCCGCTTCGGAACGACGGAAACGTGGGGAGCATGGGGTTTTGGCCGATATTTTCCCCTTGCCGGCCAACTGAAGCAGGGCGAGTTCCGACACCCGCCAAATGAACCTAGAAATCACCTGCCGATACCCTGGTTTTCTCAAGTGGCCATTCCCAACCTGAACAGTTCACACCGTGTCATGGCAAGCGGCATTCGGTCTAGCAACCATGACGGTTACCTTCCGGCCGGCTACCATGGCTCCAACCATGCCCCTGCATCCATCATGCGCCCAACCCTCCTTCTGGCCATCAGCTGTCTCCTCTTCGCCGGCTGCGCCACGCAGCCCGGTATCCCTCCGGCCGAACAACCCACCACCGCGCCACCGGTCACCACCCAGCCGCAGCCCCGGCCCCTGCGCATCGGCCTTGCCCTGGGCGGTGGCGCGGCACGGGGTTTCGCTCACATCGGGGTGATCAAGGTATTGGAAGCCCAGGGCATCGTGCCGGATATGATCGCCGGCACCAGCGCCGGCTCAGTGGTTGGCGCCCTTTACGCCTCAGGGCTGAACGGCTTCGATTTGCAAAAATTGGGGCTGGAGCTGGATGATAACACCCTGGCGGACTGGTCGTTTCCGAGTCGAGGCATCTAC
>CAZEOR010000057.1:0-11124 GCA_964513695.1 uncultured Thiobacillus sp. | reverse complement strand
CGAATTGGTGGCG
Organism: uncultured Thiobacillus sp.; assembly: GCA_964513695.1. Taxonomy (GTDB): domain Bacteria; phylum Pseudomonadota; class Gammaproteobacteria; order Burkholderiales; family Thiobacillaceae; genus PFJX01. Next base: position 11,111 of record CAZEOR010000057.1, on the reverse strand, counting down.
CAGATGGAAGTCCAGGTCCAGCGTGTTGCGCTGCATGGACCAGCCCAGGGTGTTCTCGTTGTGGACGTGCTCCAGGGTGGCTTGAAAGCTGCTGTCGTGGCCACCGGCGGTCTTGCCTTCCCGGCGCCCCATGACGAAGCCACCCTCAACCATGGTGTCGTAGTCCACCTCGACGCCTGTGAACGGCGCGACGGGCAGGCCGGCGATATTGGTGGCGCTTTCCCAGCCGCGCCAGAATTCGCTGATCAGCGTGTAGTCCGCGGCGGCGGATTGCCGGTCCAGGCGCAGGCCAGCGCGGACGCGATGGGAACCCGTGTTGGACTCGCCACCGCTCAGCCGCTCGTTGGCGCCGATCTCGTCGCCGGTCGCGAACAGGCGCAGGTTGGTATCGAGGTCGAATTCCACGCCCTTGCTGGCGGTCAGGCCGCGCGCCGCCTGATTGCCCGCGAAGACTTCCACGTCCATTCCCGGGGTGGCGCTGGCGGGCAGGGTGATGATGTTGATGACGCCGCTCATCGCGTTGGCACCCCAGGTTGCGGCGGCGGGGCCACGGATGACCTCGATGCGTTCGATCAGGGAGAGGGGGATGTTTTCCTGTTCCCATTCGGTACCGGAGTAGAGCGGGGTGTAGACGCTGCGGCCGTCAACCAGCACCAGCAGCTTATTGGCCCAGCGTCCGCTGAAGCCGCGGATGGACACTGACCAGCGGTTGTCGCCAATGCGGGCGGCATCGACGCCGGGGGCCAGACGCAACACTTCAGGCAGGCTGGTGGCGCCGGAGCGGCGGATATCTTCCCGAGAAATGACGTGAACGGCGGCGGCGGCATCGGCCAGACGTTGGGATTTCTTGCCCAAGGAGGTGATCTCGACCTGGAGCAATTCCTCCAGGGACATCTCCACCAGCCTGTCCAGACCGGGATCGGCCGCCAGCGCGGCGTGGCTGGGGAGAACACCCGCCAGCGCGGCAGCCAGCAGGGCTCGGAAAAATGGGGGCGTCGAGGCGTTGTTCATTGTGGGCTCCAGGCCCCACTTTGCCAGTGTCTCCGCTGGCAAGCTGTGGCCTGGATCACAAACCCCTGCTGTCACCAGGGATCATCGACCGGGGCCGGGGCGTCTTGGCGGCTTTATCGACAGATTCCCAGCAATCTTGAGGGTTTCCGCCACCCATTCCCCGGTCAGTGGCTTATTTCCCTCTCCGGCGTGCCTTCTTCGCCACCGGCGCCGTGACAGCACCGCCGTCCTCCAGCAGCACCCGAAGCATCCAGGCGTTCTTCTCATGGACTTCCATGCGTTGGGTGAGCAGGTCGGCGGTGGGCTGGTCGTCGGCCCCATCGGCCACCTTGAAGGCCGCCCGCGCGGTGCGGGTTACCGCTTCCTGTCCAGCCACCAGTTGCCGGATCATGTCGTGGGCGGAGGGGACGCCTTCTTCCTCCTTGATACTGGAGAGCTCCACATAGCGCTTGTAGGAACCCGGCGCAGGATGACCCAGTGCCCGGATGCGCTCGGCGATGAGATCGAGGGCGTTCCATAGTTCCGTGTATTGCTGCATGAACAGGATGTGCAGGGTCTGGAACATGGGGCCGGTGACGTTCCAGTGGAAGTTGTGGGTCTTGAGGTAAAGGATATAGCTGTCCGCGAGCATTCCGGAGAGGGACTCCGCGATGCGGGCGCGATCCTTGTCGCTGATGCCGATATCAATTGCCATGGTGTACTCCTATTCAGTTAAGCCCTGGGAAGAGGGCTGCGCCCAACCACATCAACGTATCGTTGTGTGGGCTTTGTCTGGCCGGATCCGTCCACTGCCGGGACGCCGCCGTCACGTGATGCCTGCCAACCCCACGCCCACGCTGGATACAGCCGGCAGGCGTGATCGGCTTGTCCTTTCGGCGCCCGCCCCTCGCATGGAGCGGTGGGCGGAGTGGCGGACCTCGTGGGGCGCGTCGCCCATGGCGCGGCCGGTGTTCTCGAACAGCACCTGTTTCTGCTCCGGCGTCATGGGCAGGAGCAGGGCGCGAGCCGGCGGTCGTCTCGTTCTGGTTGTCGGGCACCGGCACGCTGGCGTTTGTCGTCAAATGCGTGGACAGCTTCTTGCTCATGGCGATCTCCTGATCGGTTATGAATCTGGCCTGCTTTTCAAACGTGTGAGTTCATTAAAGATCACGAATGACCATCTATCCAATGGATTGTCTAGAATGGAGCCATTGGCTTTTTAGATCGGTACGGCAATGACGCTGCAAGAACTGCGTTACCTGGTGGCACTGGCCGACACGGGCCATTTCGGCCAGGCGGCCGAGGCCTGTTTCGTCAGCCAGTCCACCCTGTCCACCGGTCTGAAGAAGCTGGAGGACTACCTGGGCATCGTGCTGTTCGACCGCTCCCTGAAACGGGTGGTGCCCACCCCCATCGGCCGGGAGATCGTGGAGTCGGCCCGCCGCGTCGTCGAGGAGGCGGCGCGCATCCGGGAAGTGGCGAGCTACGCGAAAGACCCCATGGACCGTACCGTGCACCTGGGCGTCATCCCCACCCTGGGGCCCTACTACCTGCCCCATGTGCTGACCAGCGTGCGCGAGGCTCATCCCAAGCTGCGCCTGCTGCTGCGGGAGGAAATGACTCCCCACATGCTTACCCATCTGGCAGAGGGGAAACTGGACGCGGGCCTGCTGGCCCTGCCCATCCTGGACCCCACCCTGGAGTTGAAGCCCCTGTTCGTGGAACCCTTCCTGGCGGCGGTGCCGGTGGATCACGCTCTTGCCAAGGCCAGGACGGTGGACATTGATGATCTGGCAAAAGCGGGGCTGCTGCTGCTGGAGGAAGGCCACTGCCTGCGCGACCAGGCCCTGGACGCCTGCCATTTGCAGGGCCTGAAAAGCGAAGAAATTCGCGCCACCAGCCTGGAAACCCTGCGCCAGATGGTGGCCATGGGCCTGGGCGTCACCCTCATCCCCGCTCTGGCCTGCGCGGACTCCCTGCCGGGCAAAGCGTCGGTCAAGCTGAAAACACTGGCCAAACCGGGTGCCTCCCGCATCATCGGCCTGGTCTGGCGCCGGCGCTCACCCCTGGCCTATACCATGGAGCGTTTGGCGGAAACGCTCGCCGGACAGCTGCCACCAGGTACCCATGCCGTGAAATAGCGCCATCCTGACGAGGCGCCGCCGCCAGGCGAACCGTCTGCTGGCGCGGCTCACGGGGTCGCGGCAGGCCGATGCTTCAAGGCGAAGGATCCGGCGATCACCGGAAAACGATCCGGCGTAACCAGTTGGACGAAGTGGGATCCGAAGCTTCCGTCCTTGCGAAACACTTTTGCGGTCGATGCATGCCCGGCTCCCAGGGAGCGGGGATCGCGCACGGTGAAGGTGATCTGCTCATGCTCTCCATCGCCAGTAAATCTGAAGTATTCCCTCTCGCCGAGTGGCAGAAGGATGTCCTTGCCGGCGGGAATGGAGACCGCATAGCCCATTTTCGCCGGATAGATTTGCCTGCTGCTTCCCGTGGAATTGATGTTGCCCAGCACCACCACGGCATCGAAGGTGGACAGGACACGCAACTTGAAGCGTTCGCCGCTGGTGAAGCCTCCGGCCAGAGGCCGATGGCCAAGGATCTTCCCCTTGTCGTCCATATCGACCAAACCCACGTTGACGCCCTGATAGTTTTCACCTCGGCCATCCACCCGCAAGGCTTCGCCGGGATCGCCAGGACCGGCGTTCGGCTCCGCGCCGGCCAGCACGATGCCCTTGCCGGCCGTGAAGCTGCCTAGGTTCTGAATGGAAGCCAAGGTGGCGTTGGCGGCCAGGACATCGAATGGATTCTGGCCGCGGTTGAAAGCGGTTTTTTGCTTTACCCATTCGGCCAGGTAATCGAACGCTGTCGGCATGGCGGGTTTGATGAACACCCCCCAGACCACCTTGCTCTCCGCTTCCAGCAGCATCGAAGGCAGTGGAGGTGCGGTTTGCGCCAGGCCGGCCCCGCTTAATGACAGGGCCGCGAAGGTGGTGGCGAGTACTTTGATGAAGAACATGAGGGCGCTCCAAGGGAGATCTGGTTTTATCGAGTGTAATCAGAGCATGCACGATGGCATCAGAAAAGCTTTGGGCGCTTGCGGGAACATAGCCGCCGCCTGCCACCAGACCAAGGCTTTGTCCCTATTCGAACCGAGGTCGGTGGCTTGAATGGCCCGGCTACAATTGACCACTTTCTGGAGACACCATGGCCGACTCCACCCTCCACAAGGGCGCCGCCAAGACCGCCCGCATTCCCATCAAGATCGTGCCCAAGCCGCGCCTGCGGCTGCCGGCGTGGATCAAGGCGCAAGCGCCGGGCGGGCCGGAAGTGGCCCAACTCAAGGCTATTCTGCGCGACGCGAAGCTGCACACGGTCTGCGAGGAGGCCTCCTGCCCCAACCTGGGCGAGTGCTTCCGCCACGGCACCGCCACCTTCATGATCCTGGGCGACCTGTGCACCCGCCGCTGCCCCTTCTGCGACGTGGGCCACGGCCAGCCCCTGCCGCCCGATCCGGACGAGCCCGCCCACCTGGCGGAAACCCTCGCCGCCATGGGCCTGAAATACGTGGTCATCACCAGCGTCGACCGGGACGACCTCAAGGACGGCGGCGCCGGCCATTTCGCCACCTGCATCCGCGCCGCCCGCGCCGCCGCCCCGAATACGCGCATCGAAATCCTCACCCCGGACTTCCGGGGGCGGATGGACATCGCCCTGGACATCCTGGCCGCCGAGCCGCCGGACGTGATGAACCACAATCTGGAAACCGTGCCGCGCCTGTACAAGGCCTGTCGCCCCGGCGCCGACTACGGGCACTCCCTGCTGTTACTCAAGCGTTTCAAGGCACGCTGCCCGGCTGTGCCCACCAAGTCCGGCATCATGCTGGGCCTGGGCGAGACGGACGAAGAAGCGATGGAAGTGCTGCGCGACCTGCGCGCCCACGATGTGGATATGCTCACCGTCGGCCAGTATCTGCAACCCTCGCAACACCATCTGCCGGTGGAGCGCTTCGTGCTGCCGGAACAGTTCGCGGAATTCGAGCGGATCGCGTTGAAGATGGGGTTCCGCAACGTGGCCAGCGGCCCCATGGTGCGGTCCAGTTACCACGCGGATCGGCAGGCGGCGGGGGTGTAGGTGCTACCTCCCGGATACTTCGATAGTCAAGAATATCCACCGGATCGAACTCGTTACCCCGCCACTTCCACCACTCCATTCCCAAGCGGCACCATCTCCGGCAGCTTGCCCAGGTTCTGTATCCGGTTCCGGATGCGTTCCGCCGACAGCAGCACCAGCATCTCCTGGGAGGTTTCTCCAGCGGTTTTCTTGACCATGCTTTCGGCCAGCTGGTTGTCGCCGCCCAGCATGGAGGAGAGGCGTTCGATGCGGTCCACCGGGACTTCCGGGATCTCGCCCAGGTGGTCCACCAGCAGGCCCATGGGCCCGTTGGGCGCTTCGTCGCGCAGGACAACGATCTGTTTGCCGGCCAGGGCGGCGGGGGTGAGGGGGGATTCCACTCCCAGCAGGACGGCCAGGTTGATGACGGCCATGACCTGCTCGTGGAACATGATGTAACCGAACAGGTTGCGGGAGGTGCCGGGCACGCTGGTGAGGCCCCGCGCTTCGATGGCTTCCAGGACACGGTCGGAGTGGACGCCGAACCATTGGCCGCCGACATGGAAGGTGGCGATTTCCACGCTCTCGCCATCGCCGCGGTTGAGGCCCGCCATGCCCAGGCGGGCGGGCTGGACGGCGCGGGGCTGGGCATGGCCGGCCCCGACTTCGCCCAGGGGGATGAAGACGAGTGCGATGACGTCGTTGCGGTAGGCGTCGTCCGGTCCCTTGTATTCCCTATAGCCCTTGGAGGGGCAGGTGCCCACGGCGTAGTAGCGTCCCTGGTGGATGACAATGCCGGAGCGGCCCGCATCCGCGCCGAAGAAGTAGGCGGGCAGGTCCAGGCTGTCGCCGGACTTCAGGTCATCCCGCGTCGAGGCGACGACCCGGCGGTCCTTCTGGGCGATGACGCCGAAGCTGCCGGCGCCGGGCAGGGCGTCTTGCAACATGGCTTCGAACTGGGGCGCGGAATCGAAGACGATGCCGATGCCACCCACCACCTGGCTGTCGTCGCCGGGGGTGTGGATGGCGGCGGCGTACAGGTAGGTGGGGCGTCCCCGGTACAGGGGGGTGGGGTTGAAGGCGGACACGGTGTAGCTCTGGGAATCCCGCAGGGTCAGGGTCTGCTTGACCCAGTCCTCCGCCAGCAGGCTGCCGCGCAGCTTGCCGTAATCCGGGTTGGAGACGGCGACCACGCGGCCCTGGCGGTCGAACACCAGGAGGTTGTCGTAGACGGTATAGAGGCCGTTGATGTAGACCAGGATGTCGCCGATAGCGCGGCTTCCGGCCTCGTCCAGGGCACCCGCCAGGCGCTCGCGGAAGGCGGAGGCCAGGGCCCACCAGCGGCAGTCGTTGGCCCGCTCGTAGAGGTTGCGGTCCATGATGTCCATGGCCAGGGAGGCGAGGAAACGGCTGTTCTGCAGAATGGCGGACACCACAGTTTCGTGCAGGTTGCCGATGGAGCGCTCGAACACATCGCGGGTCTTCATGCCGGTATTGCTGATTTCCCACAGCAGCACCTTGGAGAAAGCCGGATTCAAGGATTTGCCGGCGCCGCTGTGGCGCACGTTGCCGTTCCACACGGATCGGTTCAGTTCCCGTTGGATGTGTTCGGCCTGGACCGGAATGTGGCGCAGCCGCTCGTCGAACAGGGCCGGGTTGGCCATGACTCCGGCCAGCACCTCTGGCTCCACCTCGTCCAGGCTGCCGCTGCCGCCGCCGCCCTGGTCGAAGGCATGTTCCAGGGGCAGCATCACGTGGCCATACCATCCCGGGCCCATGTAGCCCTGATAGCCCCGGGTCGCTCGGGTGGTGGCCAGGTATTCCCGGCCGGCGAAACGCACCACGCGCCATTCGTCTTCCAATACCCGCTCCAGGGGCGCGCCCACGGGCACCTGCCAGGCGTCGCTGCTGGCGATGACCGCGCCGGCCTCGTCCAGCAAGGTGATGACCGACCAGTCGCCCGGTCCAGCCAGGTTGGCGAAGATGCCCTCGGTCTCGTTGGCGAAGCGGAAGCACAGGCACAGCACGCCCAGGGGCCGGCCGTCCCGGTTGGCCACGCGGTAGGAATAGATCAGGGCGGCGGGCACGTCGGGTTGCAGGTCGCTGGCGCGGAAGGTTTCCACGTAGGCGTCGCGGGTCTCCAGGGATTCCCTCAGCAGCGGGTCGCGGGAAAACTCGACCGGGCGCGCCGTATCCAGCTGAGCCTGGACGCAGCCGTCTGGCGTGAGCAGCAGGATGTCGGAGTAGACGGAGTACTTCCGTGCGTATTCCCGGAAGCGGGATTCCAGCGCCGCGCGGGTAGCGGGAGCGGCGACATTGCCGCCGGCGAGGGACTCCAGGTAGGCGCGCAGGTCGTCGTCGGTGGCCAGGAAGCCGATGTCGGCGGTGCGCTCGAACAGGTTGCGGATCATGATGTCCACGGCCACCTGGGCCTTGGACTGCATCTCCTGGACGGTCTTCTTCAGGGTTTCCCGCCCCAGGCTGTTGAGCAGGTCGCAGGTCAGGCGCTGGAAGGCCTGGCGGGTGCCGCTCATGTCGGTGCCGGTGCCGGAAAGCTGGCCCAGCAGGGTCAGGTTGTCCCAGACGCCCTGGAGGGTTTGCAGGGTTTCCCGGTATTCGTCCACGCTGTCCATGTGCCGGACCAGGTCCGACAGGCCCTCGTCCAGCTCCACGCCCTTGTACAACGCCATGGTCTTGCCCTCGTTTGTCGGTACGCATGAGTAGCAAGAACCACACCATGAGAGTGGTTATGGTGCATGTTGCTAACCATATGAAATCAAATAATAAAAATAGCCAAAGTCGGAGGAGCGGCGAGTTTTCGAGGGAGCTGCGCTTGTTTGTGGGGCGTGATAAGGCGCAATGCCCTTATCGGGTGCGAAAAAAAGCCCCGCGAACGGGGCTGGTGACTCAAAGAGGAGCCTTGTCCGGCGGGGTCTGATCCTGGATCAGGCGTTCGGTTTCCCGCATGAGGGTCCGCATCAGGCTGCCGGCGGATTGCATGCCGCTGATGGCCATGTCGCCCAGAGGGGCAAGCTTGGCGGCCAGATCCGGGCTGAGGCCGCAACCGCCACCGCCGCTTCGGGCCGGTTGGGCGCTGGCGAGGAAGCCCTGCTGGAACTGGGCAAGCTCCCATTGCTGGCGCATGAGCCGACCCGCCTCGTAAGGCGTGATCCGGCCATCGCGCAAAGCCTGTTCGATCTGGGTCATCCGATCGTGGAGTTCCTGGGTATAGACGAAAGCGCCATTCGTTCTGGCACCAGGGGCACCGACTCGGGGCATCGAGGCCTGCGCGCCGGATTCCAGCGGACAGGCCGTGTTATCGGCGAATGCAGTGCCGGCACCGAACGTCAGGGTGGTCAAAACGATCAGGCCCACTTTCTTGAGGGAAGAACGAGATTTCATGATTGGACTCCTTGAAGGGTTCCCTGCCTTCGCGACCTGCGAAGCGGGTGAGACCAGTCTGGGGAGTTGGTGTAAGCCTGGTATTTCCGAACCATTTCCGTGTTGCAAGAAGATGTTTCAGTTCATGTGTCGGCCGATTCAATCCGGCGGGCTTCCGCGAATGGCCGACGCCTTGCCTTCGCCACCCAAAGGGAACAAGAATTGAAGTCAGAACTCGCGGCATGTCCCGCGCGAGGCTTCCGGGAACCTGAACACATCATGCGAAGGGCAACATGCTGCGCGGAATGGGATATTGGCTGGTTTTGGTGGCGCTTGTTTTCGCGCTGGACGGTTGTTCCTCCATGCGTCTGGCCGCGTTGAATGCGCGCCTGGGTTTGGCTTCCAGCCAGAAACAGGCGTCGCCGCTTGCGACGGAATCGCGCGAGAAGCTGGATCGCCTGTTCGATGAAGGTGCCAGCGCCATGGGGCGCAACGATCTCGATGCAGCGATCGCCGCCTGGCGGCAATATGCGGCCATCGCGCCCACGTATCTGCCCCGCGCCCAGGCGGTGCGGGGTTATCTCACCCTGCTGGAACGGGAGACGGCCAAGCGTTTCGCCAGGCAGGCCGCGGCACAGGAAAAATCGGAGGGCTTCATCAAAACCGATCGTCTGCACGTAGCCCTGCTGCCTTTCCGCAGCCAGGACAACACCAAGGAGACCAGGGCCAAGCCGTTCAACCGGGCGATCCAGGCCATGGTCGCCACCGATCTGGCCCAGGTGCCGTCGTTGACCGTGCTGGAACGCAGCAAGATGGACTATCTCCTGAGGGAATTGAAACTCGGCGAATCCGGGCTGGTCGACCCCGCCAGCGCGGCGAAGGCCGGCCGCATGTTGGGTGCCGGCAGCCTGGTGGCCGGCGTGGTCTTCAACGAAGACGATGGATTCAGTCCCTATCAGAACAACTACACGGGGCGCTACACGATCAGCACCGCGGTATCCGATGTGGAGCTGGGCCGGGTGATCGGCACCCAGGAAGCCAGTGGCCGCCAATACAACTACTTCGAATTGGAGAAGAAGATCGTCCACGGCATTCTCGATGCCCTGGGCATCAAGGACATCCCCGCCGGCGTGGACAGGATCCACACGAAGAGTTGGGAAGCTTATGCCCGCTTCACCCTGGGTTTGAAACTGCTGGACGAGGGGAATTTCGAGGCGGCGCGGCAGGCGTTCTACTCGGCCCTGGAGTTCGATCCGGATTTCGCCATGGCGGAAGAAGCCTACCTGAATACGCCCAAGCGGGACTTGAGCCTGGAGGAGATGAAGGCCCAGGTCGCGGCGGGCGGCTGAATATCCCGCTCAGGGACGCCTTGCCAGTTCCAGCAGTCTGGCGACGCGCTGCTCGGTGGCGGGGTGGGTGCTGAACAGGCCGCGCAGATCGCCGCCGGACAAGGGATTGATGATCATCATCTGGGCGGTTTCAGGATGCATCTCGGCGGTATTCATGGGCGTGCCGCGAGCGTAGGCCTCGATCTTGCGCAGGGCCGAGGCCAGGGCTTCGGGATCGCCGGAGATATCCGCGCCGCCCCGGTCCGCGCCGAACTCCCGGGCGCGGGAAATGGCCATCTGGATCAACATGGCGGCCAGGGGCGCCAGGATCATCACCGCCAATTGCACGACCATATTGGGCCGTTCCCGGTCGCCGCCGAAAAACATGCCGAACTGGGCCAGGGAGGAGATGGCGCCAGCCAGGGTGGCGGAAATGGTGGAGGTGAGGATATCCCGGTTCTTCACGTGGGCCAGCTCATGGGCCATGACACCGCGCAACTCCCGCGTGCTCAGCATTCCCAGAATGCCGGTGGTGGCGGCGACGGCGGCATGTTCCGGATTGCGGCCGGTGGCGAAGGCATTGGGCTGGGCTTCGTCGATGACGTAGACCCGGGGCATGGGCAGTTCCGCGCGCCGGGCCAGGTCCGCGACAATGGCGTAGAACTCGGGCGCTTCCACCGGGCCGACTTCCTGGGCGTTGTACATGCGCAGGACCATCTTGTCCGAGTTCCAATAGGCCCACAGGTTCATGGCGCCGCCCAGGAGGAGTGCGATGAACATGCCGACGGCGCCGCCGAGCATCATGCCCACCGCGCCGAACAAGGCGACGATGGCGGCCATCAGCAGGGTAGTTTTCAGCCAGTTGTTAAGCATCTCGACTCTCCGAAAAGCAACAGGTTAGACGGTTAGATGGGATAAACAGGCAGAAATTCAAGGGCTTGCGGCTTGCCCAAGGTCACTCGAGCAGGTTTCCGGGGCGCAGCTCATGGCCGGCCAGAAAGGCTTCCACGGAAAGGCGTTTGCCACCCGCTTTCTGGACTTCGCTGATTTCCAGCGCATCGGTTCCACAAGCCACCCGGAAGCCATGCCGGTCAACGGAGATGATCGCGCCGGTATGGCCACTACCCGGAACCGGGCGGGCGCGCCAGATTTTCAGGGGGGCTTGGTCGAGCAGGCAATAGGCGCCGGGAAAAGGATCGAAAGCACGGATGCGACGGTCCAGTTCCCGTGCCGGAAGCTGCCAGTCCAGCCTTGCATCTTCCTTGCCGATCTTGGCGGCATAGGTGGCAAAAG
>CAZEOR010000056.1:0-11292 GCA_964513695.1 uncultured Thiobacillus sp. | reverse complement strand
ACACTGGTTTCTCCCCCCGACAAGAGCGCAACGGGAGGGTTCCAGGGCATGCCATGAAGACGGATTTCACGGGCCAAGGCGGCGAAAACCTGGGCTGTCTCGCGAGCTTCACCCGTCACGGAATCACCAAGAATCACTGGTGTGATGCCATGGCTTCGGAAGTAGTCCGCTGCACCCTTTAGAGCAGTGCGGCCGTTGGCAATCAGTCTGTGTTCGACACGGCTGAAGCAATCCGATCCGGGTTTCGGGGTATCCGGATGAAATCCCGAGGCACCTTCCTTCAGATAGCGCCTTACAGGCTCCGGCACTTTGACTCGCCAACGTTCGAGGACTGCAAGCCCATCGGCAAAGGTCGTCGGGTCAGGCGCGAAAGGGCCTGAGGCGATTACCGAGGAATCGTCGCCAGTCACGTCGGAAATCATCAGGACGGTGACGGGCGCCCGGCACTCGACGGCTAGCCTTCCACCAAGCGTTTGGCAGAGGTGTTTCCGCACGCAGTTGATGTCGGCGATGGGGGCGCCGCTATTCAGCAGGGCGTCGCTCGCGGCGCGCACATCGTTCAGTTCCAGGCCGATGGCGGGGAGGGTCAGCAGGCTCGAACCGCCGCCGGAAACCAGGGCAAGAACACGATCGTCCGGGCCGGCGGCCCTGACCAGTTCCAACACACGTGCAGCGGCGGCCAGACCTGCGGAATCGGGTAGCGGGTGTCCGGCTTCCATGACTTCAATGCGATGGGTGGGTACGCCATGCCCATGGCGCGTAATGACAAGACCACCGAGTCGCGCACTGCCTGGCCAGTGGTTTTCCACGCAAGCGGCCATATCCGCCGAAGCCTTGCCGGCCCCTATCACAAGCGTATTGCCTCGGGCTGGCGGCGGCAGGTGGGCAGGCACCACGGCATTTGCCTTCACCGTGGCCACGGCGGCGAGAAAAGAGCCGATCAGCAGTTCACGCGGTGACGTGAGTAGAGATGCAGCGGAGGGTGAGCCCACATTGTCCTGGAGAATCAAGCGCTGGGTGTAGTCTGGGCATGTCGAACGGCTCCATCAAGTGGCTGTGCGCCCTGAGTGCTGGCCATGTCGAATGTCCCGTATTTTCAAATCATGAATGGCATTCAGAGTCGGCCCGGTGTTCACCCGGCGCGTAATGGCCGATTTCAATGAGATTTCCGTCCGGATCACGAAAATAGAGCGAGGACATGGGCCCGAGAGCGCCTGTCCGTGGAACCGGGCCCGCCTCCACGATCACGCCGCATCTGGCCAGATGCTCAAGCCAGCCGATCAGAGGCTGCGTGGACACGAAACAGAGGTCACCGCTGCCCCGTGTGGGGTGATCGGCATGGGGTTTCAATGGAGCAGAGGCCGAATGGAGATTGATCTTCTGCCGGCCGAAAACCATAGCGACCCGGCCTTGCCCGAATACCGTTTTTTCCATGCCCAGCACCCGGATATAAAAATCAGCCGAGGCCTCCACATCAGCCACGGTGAGAACTAGGTGATCGAGGGACTCGATCCGCATCAGAACAGTTCAACGTCCGGGGAATCACCCGCCTGCTGGTGTTTGCTGTTGACGTACTGCTCCAAGGCGGCCTGCACATTACCTGTCTTGATCAGGGTGTCGAACATCAGTTTCTCGTCTTCCATGGTGTAGCGGGAGCGAATCTTCTGTTGCAAGGCGTGCCAGGCAAAGGGGTTATAGAGCCGGGCAGGGTCGCTGACGATGGCTGTCAGATCGTCCAGGCTATGGCTGGCGTGAGACAGGCGTTGGGACAGGCGGTCATAGAACTGGAAGGCCACGATGGCTTGCTGCATCTGCGCCGAGACCGCCATGCCGGAATCCTGGATGGCCTGCTTCACCGGGGTGTCGGGCAGGGTATGGGTGGCTTCCACCAGAGCCATGAGATTGCCGTACATGCCCGTGAAAGTGTTGGTGAGCACATCCACCGAACCACTGGAATCCCTCAGGGCGACCTCGATCTGGGCCACGGCCAGATTCAGCATCAAGATGGTTTCCCGTATCTGGCTCCAATCCAGGTCCGGACGCGCGGCGGTGGAAGGGGGGGGCAAGTAGTTGTCGCTGTTGTCGCTCATCGATCCATTCTCCATTCGGGCGGCCATGGCCAGATTCCTATGGCGTGATACGGCTTCATCGGCAACTCACACCGATACTTGAGCCAGAGCAAGTCAGGGCAATGTGGAGAGATAAGCTGCCAATGCTGCGATTTCAGGATCGGAGAGCTTTTTTGCCACCCCGGTCATGCGCGGGTCGGCGCGAAACCCCGCGCCTTGGCGATACCCGTTGAGGGCGTTCTTGATATAGCCCGGCTGCTGCCCCGCCAGTCGTGCTACTTCCTTGGTGCCACGTGCCTGGGCGCCGTGGCAGCCGACGCAGGCACGGACAAAATGCTTGCCGCCGGACTGTTCGATCTGTGCATCCTTGCTTGGAGCCGCTTTGACGCTCTGGTTGGCGTAGAACACGGCCATGTTGAAACGATCTTCCGGCTTCAGCACCTTGACCAGGCCGGACATGAATTCGTCCTTGCGCCGTCCGTCCCCGAACTTCTCGATCTGGTTCAGGAGGTAGGTGGGATTCTGGCCGGCCAGGTTTGGCACATGATCAAGACTGCTGGTGCCGTTTTCGCCGTGGCAATGCACACACAGAAAAGCGGCGCGCCGGCCCGCCGCCGAAGCTGCATCACGTGCCTTCGCATCGGCCATGACACTGGTCAGGCGCGCCTCCGTATCAGCGGCTGAACGAAGTGCCGCAGGCGCGGCCCATGTCTGGGTGGCGATGCTGAGAAGAACGGCCAAGACGGGCGGCAGGGGATGACGGATTTTCATGCCGAACTCACTCTAACGTTTCTTGATTTAAACCCAGGATGGCGGGCATTGTATGTCGTCTTCCCGAACAGGGCATGCAAGTAGAATTCGTTTTTTGCCATCCCCTGCCCCATTCGTGAATCCCGAGTCCCCCAGCCAGCACACCCCCATGATGCAGCAGTACCTGCGCATCAAGGCGGATCACCCCGACATGCTGCTGTTCTACCGCATGGGGGACTTCTACGAGTTGTTCCACGATGACGCCGAAAAGGCCGCGCGCCTTCTGGACATCACCCTTACCACGCGCGGCGCTTCGGCCGGCCAGCCGATCCGCATGGCGGGCGTGCCTTACCACGCGGCGGAGCAATACCTGGCGCGCCTGGCCAGGCTGGGCCAGGCGGTGGCCATCTGCGAACAGATCGGCGATCCGAAAACCAGCAAGGGGCCGGTGGAACGCAAGGTGGTACGCATCGTCACCCCGGGCACCATTACCGACGAGGCCCTGCTCGACAACAAATCCGACGCCACCATGCTGGCCCTGGTCCCCGCCGCGAAAGCGCATGGCCGGGACTGCCTGGCGCTGGCCTGGCTGACCCTGTCGAGCGGACGTTTCGCCGCGAAGACGGTGGACTCGGCACGGCTGGAAACCGAGCTGGCGCGGCTGGCGCCCACGGAAATCCTGTTGCCCGAAAACTTCGAGCATGCCCATCTGGCCGGCATCAAGACCGCGTTGACGCGCCGTCCCGCCTGGCAGTTCGACGCCGACCGGGGCGAACGACTGCTGTGCGATCATTTCGGCATCACCGACCTGGTCGCCTTCGGCATCGACCGGAACCCCCCCTTGTGCGCCGCCGCCGGACTGCTGCTGGAATATGCCCGGCATACCCAGCAGGCCGCCTTGCCCCATGTGTCCAGCCTGGTCATCGAACAGGACAGCGAATTTGTGCTGCTGGACGCCGCCGCCCGCCGCACCCTGGAAATCTCCGAGACCCTGCGCGGCGAGGCCGCCCCCACCCTGTTCTCGGAACTGGACAACTGCCTCACCGCCATGGGCAGCCGCCTGCTCAAGCACTGGCTGCACCATCCCCTGCGCGACCGCAAGAGGCTCGGCCTGCGTCTGGCGGCGTTGCAAGAGTTGAGCGAAGCGCCCCAGGTCGGGCGTCTGCTGCGCGAACTGCTCAAGGGCATGGCCGATCTGGAACGCATCGCCGCGCGGATCGCCCTGCGTAGCGCGCGGCCCCGCGACCTCGCCGGCCTGCGCGCTAGCCTCGCCAGCCTGCCCGACCTGGCCAGCGTGCTGGACCCGGCGGGCGAGGCGCTTGCCACCCTGGCCGGCCGCCTGGACTTTCCCGCCGAGCTGCACACCCGACTGCGCCGCGCCATCAAGGCCGAGCCCGCGGCGGTGCTGCGGGAGGGCGGCGTCATCGCCGACGGCTACGATGCCGAGTTGGACGAACTGCGCACCCTGCAATCCGACTGCGGCGGCTTCCTGGTGGCCATGGAAACGCGGGAACGGGAACGCACCGGCATCAACAATCTGCGCGTCGAATACAACAAGGTCAGCGGCTTCTACATCGAAGTGACCCGAGCCCAGGCCGACAAGGTGCCGACCGACTACCACCGGCGCCAGACCCTGAAGAACGTCGAACGCTACCTGACGCCGGAACTGAAGGAATTCGAGAACAAATACCTCTCCGCCGCCGAACGCGCCCTGGCCCGGGAAAAACTGCTCTACGACGAACTCCTCGACGCCCTCGCCGAAACGGTGGCCGACTTGCAGACGGTGGCGACGGCTGTGGCGACGGTGGACGTGCTGGCCGGCCATGCACTGCTGGCCACGGAACGGCGCTATGTGGCCCCCGAATTCGGCGCGGAATGGGGCCTGGACATCCGGGGCGGCCGCCATCCCGTGGTGGAAACCCGTGTCGACGCCTTCATTCCCAACGACCTGCGGCTCGCCCCCACCCGCCGCATGCTGCTCATCACCGGCCCCAACATGGGCGGCAAGTCCACCTACATGCGCCAGGTCGCCCACATCGTCCTGCTCGCCTGCTGCGGCCTGTTCGTGCCCGCCGAGCGGGCGGTCATCGGCCCGGTGGACCAGATATTCACCCGCGTCGGCTCCTCCGACGACCTGGCCGGCGGCCGCTCCACCTTCATGGTGGAAATGACCGAGACCGCCGGCATCCTGCACGGCGCCACCGAGCAAAGCCTCATCCTCATGGACGAGATCGGCCGCGGCACCTCCACCTTCGACGGCATCAGCATCGCCTGGGCCGTGGCCCGCCACATGGCGGAGAAGACCCGGGCCTACACCCTGTTCGCCACCCATTACTTCGAGCTCACCCAACTCACCCAGGAATTCCGCAGCGTCGCCAATGTCCACCTGGACGCCGTGGAAACCCAGGCCGGCCTCACCTTCCTCCATGCCGTCGAGGACGGCCCCGCCTCCCAGAGCTACGGACTCCAGGTCGCCAAACTTGCCGGCGTCCCCGGCGCCGTCGTCCAGGCCGCCCGCCGCAAGCTGGTCATGTTGGAAAACCAACAGATCGCCGCCTCACCCCAGGGCGATCTGTTCGCCCCTCCGCCTTCGCCTCAGCCAGCCATCAACCCGGCGCTGGAGAGGCTGCTGGAGATCGATCCGGATGAGCTGACGCCGAAGCAGGCGTTGGAGTTGCTATATGAGTTGAGAGGGTTGGTGTGAGGGAAAGCGGGGAAGCTTGGGTGCTGACAAAGGAAGCCCGACACCCTTCACCATCCCGCGTTGGGTAGCGCTTCGCTCCACCCAACCTTCCGCGACCACACCGGAGCCTCCCATGCCCAAGCCCGTCATCAATATCGCCGACATCGCCCTGGAACTCCGTCCACCCCTGTTCGCGCCCACCGGCGAGGCGGCGGAACGCTACGACGCGAGGATGGGATTCATCGCGCCGCGCATCGGCGCCCGCAAGCTGGGCTACAACATCACCGCGGTGCCGCCCGGCAAGTGCGCCTTTCCTGCCCACAACCACCACGCCAACGAGGAGATGTTTTTCGTCCTGCAAGGCAGCGGCGAACTCCGGGTCGGGGAGGAGCGCTACCCCATCCGGGTCGGCGACGTCATCGCCTGCCCGCCGGGCGGGAAGGAATCGGCGCACCAGATCCTTAACACCGGCGGCGGGGAACTGCGCTATCTGGCGGTGAGCACCAAACTGTCACCCGAACTGGTGGAGTATCCCAACTCGGGAAAATTCGGGGTGTTGGCCGAGCTTCCCCCCGACGCCGACGCTAAGCCGCAACGTTTCATGTTCGTCGGGCGCGAAGGCCAGTCCCTCGACTATTGGGAAGGCGAGTGACGGCGAGTCCATCCCGCGTGTCCATGCCGGCCGCATTCGGGGCCTGACTGGCGGCGCGGGTGACCGAACGGGGTCTGGCCTAAGCGTGGATTCCGGTGGAGAGAAGAAGCGCCGGCCCGCGTGGTTCGATGCCTTCACGGGGTGATGGAAGCTTACCCTGGCCGGAACGCGGCTAATCCCCGAAACTCGTCCCCACACCCCGCGCGCTGGCCACCCAGGGATGTTCCGGCGGCACCGTCTTGACCTGGCCGGCGACGCCTTCCAAGGGCACCGCTTCACTCGCCTCACCCCGGGCCGCCACCATGCAACCGTAGCGCCCAGCCTGGATCAGGTCGGCCGCCGCGGTGCCTAGGCGGGTGGCGAGCAAGCGATCGGCGGCGGAAGGCGTGCCGCCCCGTTGTAGATGGCCGAGGATGGTGACGCGGGCCTCCAGGCCGGTGAGTTTTTCCAGCTGGTGGGCCAGGCGCAGGGTGCGCTCGGCGTAGACCAGTTCGGGTTCGGCGACGCTCTCCTTGGGCTTCTTGTCCTTCTTCTTGCCGGCGGCGGCCAGTTGCGCTGCGTATTCTTGCCGGGAAATCGCGCCTTCGGCGACGGCGACGATGCTGAACGGCTTGCCCTTGCTCTTGCGCGCCTTGATGGCGTCGGCCACCGCGCCGACCTCGTAGGGAATCTCCGGGATCAGGATCACGTCGGCGCCGCCGGCCACCCCCGCGCCCAGGGCCAGCCAGCCGGCGCGATGGCCCATGATCTCGACGACGATGATGCGGTGGTGGCTGTGGGCGGTGCTATGCAGGCGGTCGATGGCGTCGGTGGCGATGCCCAGGGCGGTGTCGAAGCCGAAGGTGGTGTCTGTCAGCGCCACATCGTTGTCGATGGTCTTCGGCAGGGTCACCACATTGAGACCGGCCTGCTTCAGCCGCAGGGCGTTCTTCTGGGTGCCGCCGCCGCCCAGGCAGACCAGGCAATTCAGGCCCATGGCGTGGTAGTTGGCGACGATGGTCCCGGTCATGTCCTGCATCCTGCCGTCGACCGGCATCTTGTGTGGCTTGTCGCGGCTGGTGCCGAGGATGGTGCCGCCCAGGGTGAGGATGCCGGACAGCGCTTCGCCGCCCAGATCCATGCCGCGGTTTTCCATGAAGCCGCGAAAGCCGTCGCGGATGCCGACGACGCGCATGCCGTAATGGGACAGGCAGGCTTTGCCGACGCCGCGGATCGCCGCGTTGAGGCCGGGGGTGTCGCCGCCGGAGGTGAGGATGCCGATGGTTTGGGTCATATGCGTGATGGGTAGCGGTTGAAGGGAAACACGGGGCAAGGCTCTACCTTTAGGACGCCCGCGGCACTACTTCCTCTTTGATACGCCGCTTTGCAAAGGAAAAGCCATAGCGATCCCCCATTCGATCCCCTGCTGGCAGGGAGGATTTTGTCGTCCAGACTGGGAGGGGTATTGCTTTCAAGCAAAACGGCAAAGGGAGAGTACGGTCATGGGCCGGCATCCGGGCAGGTTCGTGGCAGATTGGATACGAAGGGATTTGTTACACGGGAAGACGGGGTTTTATAGCCCCGGAACGCCCCGATATAAAAGGTTTCTCCTCCGGTCCGGACCAGCCTGGACAGATGTTGTCCGATTTACACGACGTCGAAACTTTTTGTACTGTCATGCCGCAGTTGGGGCCGTGATAGGCGCGGCATCATCGAACAGCCGTTTGATGTCGGCCGGATCGAAACCGGCCTGGCCGGCGCGGGGTTCGATGCTGGCGAACTTCCCTTCGCGCACCGCGCCCAGTGCATAGCGGTGGGAAGCTGTGGTCAGTTTGCCTTCGCCGCTGTCAATGCCCTCCACGTAGAGGATCAATTGGTCCGCATCCGGCGGACGCTTGTCGGCGTCGATCTCGGCCTGGATTTCAAAGAGGCGAATGTCGTGCTCGCCGTGTTCGTGGTAGCACAAACGCTTCTTGTAGATGGCGGAGACTATCTCGCCCATCTCGATGTAGATGCGAAACGGCATCTGGCTGCCCAGAACGGGGATCAGGCCGTTGGTGACCCGGCATGTGTAGTGCTGGAAGGTGCGTGTGGGCGCGTGGAAATAGCGCAGTGTGGCGGCGATACGCACGTTGTAAAGATCGTCGTCGCTCTCGTTGAGTAGGCGCAACACCAGGTATTCGCCGGGAAACTGGGACTGTTCCGAATCGATGATGGCGCGAGAGTAGTAGGCCAGGGGGCGGGAAAAGCGCAGATTGGACTGGTGGCTGATCATCTTGGACGTGAACAGGGAGGACGAAAATGCTGTCAACAGCAGCACGCCGAGCTTGTTCACCAAGCCCCAGAAGGCGTTCACCTCGGGCGACTCGCCGCTGTCCAGGAACAGGAAGGCGGTGACTTTGGCGACACGCTCCGCGAAGGGAGGCAACTCGGTGAAGCTCCAGGTGGTGTGGCTGATGATCACGAACAGGATCAGGTAGAACGCCAGGTAGGCCCCGGCGATGAGGCCCAATTGAGCCCAATAACTGGCGCCTTGCAGGGTTTTCCAGAATTGTTTGAAGCGTTTCACGGTGTAGCTCCTCGACGGAGGCCGGAGGCGCGCCGGACCCATGGGTCCGGGTCGGCGGCCAGAGTTTCAAGTAACCGGTTTGCCACCGCTTCCGCCTGGGTGGCGGCAAGCCGGCATAACCAATAGGGGGAAGCGGCAAGGCGGGAGGCATCAGCGGGCCCGGTGATTTCTTCCGCCATGGCTTCGGGTATGAGCCGGTTGACGTTGGGCCTGGTACTGCGCCGCCGCTGGTCAAGCCATTCCAATCCGGCCGTGATCGGGCGGGCAGCTTCCGGAACACCGTCCGTCGTTGCCACGAACTGGGCTTGCCTGAATTGCACCAACAGCACCAGGGTGGAGTCGGCCTCGTTCAGCAGCCAGAGATGACGCCCTTCACCGGAAATGAACACGAAGGCCAGATCCTTGGCCAGAACAGAGGGCTGCCGGGTGGAGGCCCGATAGTCCGCCGCGAAGCCGGACGCGCGCCCATCGATGGCTTCGGCACCCAGCCTGCCCATGTCCAAATAGGCCTGGCTCACGGGGGCCGGGACTGGATCGGGCTGCGGGTCGATGTACACGAAACAGGGCAGTTCCAAGCTCAGGGTATGGCCGGGGTAGGGCTTCAGAGCCCGAGACACCGCTACGCGCTGATAGCCCTGCTCGCGGAAATCAAGCTCATCAAGCCGGTCCGCTGCCACTCTGTAGCAGACCCCGTTCACCATCCCGAGAGGATCGGGGCGCAGATTGGCGAAGGCCATCCGTCCAGCTGGCCGCCAGTCGCCGGTATGCACATAGCGCTTGCGCGGGTTCTCGGTGAAATCCCTTACTGCGCTCCAGTCCCTGACATAGCCTGTCAATCGGGCCGGAATGTAAACTTCGGCTGCATCGGACTTGCCGATGGAAGTGGCGAGGGAGCCTGCGGCAAGCATGCTCTGGTACCCGAAAATATAGACGTCCGAAGCCACGGCAATAAGCGCTATGCTGGGGAAAATCCGAATTGTCCGGATGGATGCCGAGGAAAGATAGCACCATGAAATCCCTGCATTTGAACGCGGACGAACTGGAACTGAATTTCGACCAATGTCTCAGGCTGGCCAACGCTGCGGCCGATCATGTACTGGCCAGGCAAGGCGGTGCCATGCTGCTTTCGTTCTGGGACAATGACCGCGGGCTGGAGTCGCCCCATGGCGTGTCGGAATGTCATTTCCAGTGCCCGACCCCTGGCTGGCAGGACTACGCCTCCAATCGGGGCGGCGTGTTGATGGTCAACTTTGGTCAAGGGCGTTTTGTGTTCTGCT
The DNA here is from genome assembly GCA_964513695.1 of uncultured Thiobacillus sp. Lineage (GTDB taxonomy): Bacteria > Pseudomonadota > Gammaproteobacteria > Burkholderiales > Thiobacillaceae > PFJX01. The sequence continues at coordinate 1,313 of CAZEOR010000056.1, read as the reverse complement.
ACCGACCGATGGATATGGATTCTTGAATGAGGAGGAGGGATGGCCGTATTACCTAACTGGCTCTATGAACCACTCCCGTATGTCTATGCGGGGGCTGGACTCATCGCCACGGTCAGCCTGGATACCATCACTGGCCGCTTCAGCGGCATCTTGCTCATTACCGCCGGCATCGTGGTCGGCTATCAGCGGTTCGAGCACCGGCGCCTCCTCAAAGAGCGGCAGGAAAGACAGGCCTGGCTCCAGGAACAGGCGCAAAAGCGAAAAATCCAGAAGCAGATCTGGTTGAGGGAACAGGCGCAGAAATACCGCGAGGAAATCGAGCGGAAAGAAGAGGATTTTTAACGGGTAATGACGGTCACGCCGTGGCACTTCTGCGCGGCCGGTTGCATTGCTTTGAAGGATGCGAGGACTCGGCTAAGGCTGCCTCAATCTTCGGGGATCTGACAAGCCTTGATCGCGTCGGCGACTTTCTTGGGCGAAACCGGTTTTACCAGGAATCCCGCAGCTCCCCCATCCCGTGCGGCCATGACGTTCTGGGCCGATGGCGTCGCGGTGACGATCACCACCTTGGTTTCGATGCCTAGTTCCTTGATTGCCTTGAGAACGTCGAGGCCGCTGAGTTCGGGCATTTCGATATCCAGGAAGACGATATCCGGACGCTGTTCCTTGAGTTTCTCCAAGGCATCCTTGCCGCTTTTTGCGATGTCCACGGATTGATAGCCCTCGCGCCGCAGCACCCCGACGAACAGGGTCAGCATCAGACGGTCGTCATCCACGACGAGAATTTGGAGTTTGCTCATGTCCCGAAGAAATCCATTGGCGATACCAATGAAATATCGGCCCCACCCCGGATTTCTTTATTCAGTCCGAGAACGGAGAGGCGCCGTCTCCGATGGAGCGGGCCACTCGGACCACCAGCAAGTCCCCGACTGAACAGATACCGAGAGAGCAGACGGAAACCAGAATTGCCGGGGCGCATGCCGCAATAACCTGGCATGAACTTCATTCGTCGCCGCCCACCACCTTGCCATCCATTTCTCTGATCACTGCCATGAAGGCCTCGCCGTAGCGTTCCAGCTTGGCCTCGCCCACCCCGGACAGGCGGGCGAATTCCGCCAGACTCTGGGGCCGCTCGGCCACCATGGCGGCCAGGGTCTTGTCCGCGAACACCACGTAGGGCGGCACGCCCTGGGCCTGGGCTAGTTCCCGGCGCTTGGCGCGCAGGGCCTCGAACAGGGGATCGCCGGCCACCTGGCCGGCGGCGGTGCCGGCTTTGGCCTTGCGGCTTTTGCGTTTCGTTTCCAGATGCTGGC
>CAZEOR010000055.1:0-11311 GCA_964513695.1 uncultured Thiobacillus sp. | reverse complement strand
TATTCGACGTGGATGGCGTGCTGACGGATGGCAGCCTCTTCTATGACGACCGGGGTGAGGAATACAAATCCTTCAACTCCCGAGATGGTCATGGCATCAAAATGCTGCGCGCCAGCGGCGTCGAGACCGGCATCATTACAGGCCGCACCTCACAGGTGGTTCTCCATCGGTCCCGCAACCTGGGGATCGTCCATGTTTTCCAGGGCGCCGACGACAAACTGGAGGCGTTCAAGAAACTGCTGGCAGCTACCCATCTGGAGCCCAAGCAGATCGCTTATATGGGTGATGATCTCGTGGATCTTCCTGTAATGAACCGATGCGGACTGGCCATCACCGTGCCGGACGCCCCGGAAGAAGTGAAAGCGCGCTGCCAAGTGGTCACACGGGCCGGTGCAGGGCGTGGTGCGGCACGGGAAGCCTGCGAACTGATCATGCGAGTCCAGGGTACCTGGGCTGACCAACTCGCGCTCTATGACCGATGACTGGGACCGGCCATCATGTCAACTGGACGCCTATCGGCCTGGCACTCCTGCTGGCCATGCTGGGATTCTGGTTGAATCTCGTGAGCGGCAGAACCGAAACCGTGGATACCGCCGGCTTTACCCATGACCCGGATTACATCGTCGAGCATTTCGATGCTCTGGCGTTCGACATCAACGGCAACCCCCACCAACAGCTGACCGCCATGCGTATGACCCATTTCATGGATGACGATACCACGGTACTGGACAACCCCACGATGCGCACCCTCGACCCGCAAACGCCATTGTCCATTACCTCCAAACGCGCACTTCTCTCCGCTGATGGCCAGCAGGCTTACTTCCTCAACCAAGTGCATGTCGAGCGGCTCGCAAAAAATGGCCCCCCCCCCTTAACCATGGATACGGAATATCTCCATGTATCGGCCGACGCGCGCATCATGCGTACCCATAAGCCGGTGACATTGCGGCAGGGTCGTTCGAACATCTCCGCCAACGGAATGATTGCCGACGACCATGCCAAGGTGATGTCACTGGATGGCAACGTTCGTGGAGTTTATGAACATGCGCGCTGAGTATTGTCTTATCTGTCTACTCCTGGTTTCCCTCCCGGCCTGGGCGGAAAAGGCCGATCGGGACAAGCCTGTCAATATCGAGGCTGATAGCCTAAAAGTCGATGATGCCAAGAAGTCCGCCGTCTACGAGGGCCATGTCGTCTTGACCCAGGGAACGTTGATGATCACGGCCGATCGGATCGACATCCGCCAGGACGATCACGGCTTTTCCTCCGGAGATGCTACGGGCAAGCCGGCCTACTTCCGGCAGAAGATGGACCCGAAGGAAGGCGCAAAGAGCGGCGCGAAAACAGACTCGAAAGATGATTTCGCCGAAGGCTGGGCTGACCGTATCGAATACGACGGACGTGGCGACAAGGTCAAACTGATCGGCCAGGCCCGCTTGAAGCGCGGTGATGAGGAACTGCGCGGCAGCCTGATCACATATGACGGCGCCACCGAGTTCTACCAGGCCCAGGGCAGCATCAGCGGAACCCCAGGCCGGGTCAGGGCCGTGATCCGCCCCAAGAACAATACGCAGCAGACCAAGCCGTGAGCTTGTTAGTCGCGGAAAAGCTGGCCAAGCGCTACAAGTCCCGCCAGGTGGTTGCGGAAGCCTCCATCCAGGTGGCCAGCGGCGAAGTAGTGGGTCTTCTCGGACCCAATGGCGCCGGGAAAACCACATGTTTCTACATGATGGTTGGCCTGATCCGCGCAGATAGCGGCCAGATTCTTCTGGATGAAACGAATCTCACCAGCTTGCCTGTCTATAGACGCGCTCAACTCGGCCTCTCCTACCTACCCCAGGAGCCCTCCATTTTCCGCCGCCTGAGCGTGGCCGAAAACATCGCCGCCATGCTTGAGCTCAAGGGTTATGACGATGCCGAAGTGGAAACCCGCCTGGAAAACCTGCTGGAAGATCTACACATCACCCATTTGCGTAATGCCGCTGCTGTCGGACTATCGGGTGGCGAACGCCGGCGCGTCGAAATCGCTCGGGCTTTGGCCACGTCGCCCCGATTCGTGCTCCTCGACGAACCTTTCGCGGGTATCGACCCTATCTCGGTGATAGACATCCAGAAGATCGTCCGCTTCCTGACCGAGCGGAATATCGGCGTACTGATCACCGACCACAACGTACGAGAAACCCTGGGAATATGTAGTCGGGCGTATATCCTCAACGAAGGGCAGGTTATGGCCGCCGGGACGCCGGACGAAATTATTTATAATGAAACTGTCCGGAAGGTCTACCTTGGTGAACATTTCAAGCTCTAAACTCAATCGCACCGTCACATACACGCCTAGCTTTGCATGAAGCAGAGCCTTCAGCTCAAGCTGCATCAGCAGCTCACACTCACTCCACAGCTACAGCAATCCATTAGGCTGTTGCAGCTTTCCACTTTGGAATTGGGCCAGGAGATATCCCAGATGCTCCAGGACAATCCGTTACTGGAGCGGCTCGATGGAGAAGACCGGTTCGACGCGCCTGCCGGAGAGGCTCCTGCCAGCGACACACCGGGAGAGGAACAACGTTCCGAGAAGGATGACGTATACGAGGAGATGGCCTGGGGCGACCGTTCGGTCACACCATCCCACGGCAGCAGCAGCGACGACGATGAGGACCACGATTTTCAGCAAGCGGATGCCAGTCACACCAACCTGCACCAGCATCTCTCCAACCAGCTTTCTCTGACTCCGCTCAGTTACCGGGATCGGCAGTTGGTCAGTTTGCTCATCGAGGCACTGGATGAAGATGGCTATCTTGGCACCAGCCTGGAAGAATTGATCGAGATGTTGCCTGATGAGATGGAACTCGATCCCATCGAACTCAATACCGCGCTGAAGCTGCTGCAAAGTTTCGACCCGGCAGGCATCGCTGCGAGGAACTTGGGTGAGTGTCTCTGGCTGCAACTTTGCAGCCTCCCGGCGGATACGCCCTACCTGGACACGGCGAAAACGCTGGTGCGGGAAAATCTCGGTCTATTGGCGGAGCGGGAATACGGCAAGTTGAAAAAATTGTTTGACCTGACCGATACCGAATTCATTCATCTGAGGCAACTGATCACTTCTTTGAATCCCCGGCCGGGGGCCGCCTACGCGCCCTCAGACACTCGCTATGTTGCACCCGACGTGTTCGTCAAAAAGATCAAGGGACTCTGGATGGTGAGCCTCAACCCGGACGCTGTACCCAAGCTCCGCATCAACGAGATGTACGCGGGCATCCTGCGCGGCAACAAGGAGGGAGGCAGTTCCCTGAGCACCCAGTTGCAGGAAGCTCGCTGGTTGATCAAGAACGTACAGCAGCGATTCGAGACTATCCTGAAAGTATCCCAGGCCATCGTCGACCGGCAGCGTATGTTCTTCGAGCACGGTGACGTGGCCATGCGCCCCCTGACCTTGAAGGAAATCGCAGAGGCTGTGGAATTGCACGAATCCACCATTTCCCGCGTTACCACTCAGAAATACATGATGACCCCGCGCGGGCTCTACGAATTCAAGTACTTCTTCGGCAGTTCTCTGGCCACCGAGGAAGGTGGCGCGACATCCAGTACCGCCATACGTGCCCTCATCAAGCAATTCATCGAGGCCGAAATCCGAAGCAAACCCCTGTCGGACAACACCATTGCCGACATGCTGGGCAAGCAGGGTTTTGTCGTCGCCCGGCGTACCGTCGCCAAGTACCGGGAGTTGATGAACATCCCTCCCGCCAACCAGCGCAAGTCCATCTGACCGGCGCATAACACAAGGAGCGTTGTATGAACCTCACCATCACTGGCCACCACCTGGAAATCACGCCCGCCATCCGTGGCTACGTGGAAGACAAGATGACCCGCATTACGCGGCACTTCGACCAGGTGATCGACGTCTCCGTGATACTCGCGGTGGAAAAGCTCAAGCACAAGGCTGAGGTCAACCTGCATATCCCGGGCAAGGACATCTTCGTCGAAGCCATCGAAGCCGACATGTACGCAGCCATTGATGCCCTGGCCGACAAACTGGACCGCCAGGTCGTCAAGCACAAGGAGAAATCCGGCAACGTGCATCGCGAAGCGGGCGGAATGAAACGGCAGAGCGTCGAACTCGACTGAGATGCCACCCCCTGCCGCCGCCAATCCTGGCGACGGCAGGGCTCACGCAAGCTTATTCCATGAATCTGATCACACCCCTGCTTCTGTCGGGCAATGTCCTGTCTGATGTCGAAACCACCAGCAAGAAACGTCTGTTCGAGCAGGTCGGCCAACTATTCCAATCCAGCCATGGCGTTTCCGCAACCGAAGTCTTCGACAGTCTGTTCTCCCGCGAAAAACTGGGTTCAACAGCCTTGGGCTATGGCATCGCGATTCCACACGGACGTATCAAACATCTGAAAGAAACCGCGTGTGCCTTCATCCGCTTGAAGACGCCAACCGAATTCGATGCACCGGATGCTCTGCCGGTAGATTTGATCTTCATCCTGCTCGCACCGGCCGCCGCCACCGACATCCATCTGCAAATCCTCGGTGAACTGGCAGCCATGTTCTCCGACGAGGAGTTTCGTGCCAAGCTGCGAACAGCATCCAACGCCGCTGAACTGCACCGCCTCATCACGGAATGGACACCCTGAACGCGTCACCACTTGATTCGCCTTCCGAGGTCGGCAACACACCGACCCACCATGTCACGCCTTACCACATCACGGTAGAAGAACTGTTCCGTCAGGCCGGAGATCGCCTACAACTATGCTGGATCGCCGGCCATGGCGGAGGGAGTCGTCAGCTCACTTCGGACACGGTACAGAAACCCACTCTTGCGCTTATCGGTCACCTGAACTTCGTTCATCCCAACCGCGTCCAGGTTCTCGGCTGTGCCGAAATGGACTATCTGCGCAATCTGCCACCTGATGGACTTCAACATGCGGTAGGCAACCTGTTTTCCACGGAAATCGCCGCTGTAGTGGTCGCCAACGGAGAAAGCGTGCCGGACGCATTGATTGCTGCTGCGGAGCGTACCGCCACGCCCCTGTTCACCTCGCCCCAACAGAGTCCGCTGCTTATGCGGGTGTTGTCCCACATGATGACCCAGGCTCTGGCACCTTCCACCATCCTGCACGGCGTTTTCCTCGAAGTATCCGGCCTGGGTGTACTGATCACCGGCAACCCGGCTGTGGGCAAAAGCGAACTCGCGCTGGAACTCATTACCCGAGGCCACCGCCTGGTAGCGGATGACGCGCTGGAAGTGTTCGCAGTTTCACCCGACACACTGGAAGGTCGCTGTCCAACCCTTTTACAGGATTTCATGGAAGTGCGCGGCCTGGGTGTTCTCAACATCCGCAGGCTGTTCGGCGAAACTGCCGTCAAGCACAAGAAGAATCTCAAGCTCATCATCCACCTTACCCCTGCTGAAAACTGGCAAAGCCTTGATCGCCTCGATATGCGCGCCAGCAATCGCGAAATCCTCGGCACCAGCGTTCCCGAAGTCCGCATCCCCGTCGCAGTGGGCCGCAACCTGGCTGTTCTAGTGGAAGTGGCAGTCCGAAATCACATCCTCAAACTTCGTGGCTTCAACTCCTCGGAAGAATTCGCCGAGCGCCAGCGCGTCGCCATCGCGGCCGACACGCTTTAGGCGGGAAAATATGCGTCTTGTCCTCATCAGCGGTCTGTCCGGTTCCGGCAAAAGCGTGGCACTCAAAGCCATGGAGGATGCCGGTTTTTACTGCGTGGACAACCTGCCTGCGGCACTGCTTCCCGAGGCTGTGGAATATCTACGCCTGACCAATGTGCTGGATGCCGCTGTCAGCATCGATGCCCGCAGTGGCGCCGGCGTCGCCAATCTGCCGGAAGAACTGGAAAAGCTGAAGCAACGTCTGGACTTGCGCGTCCTCTTTCTGACCGCAAAGGATGACACTCTAGTCAAACGCTTCTCGGAAACACGACGCCATCATCCTCTGGCCACTGGTGCGCGTTCACTTGAGGAGTGCATTCGCGAAGAACGCAACATCCTGTCGCGCATCTCAGCCATCAGCCACCAGATGGACACCAGCGACCTGTCCGCCAACAGTCTGCGGGCCTGGATCAAGGACTTTCTCAATCTGGACAGTGCCACCTTCACTCTTGTTTTTGAGTCCTTCGGCTTCAAGCACGGCATTCCCATGGACGCAGACACTGTGTTCGACGTGCGTTGCCTGCCCAACCCCCATTACGATGTCATGCTGCGCCCCCTGACTGGCCGGGACGCACCGGTCATCGCCTTCCTGCAAGGCCATGAACCCGTGTTGGAAATGCTCAATGACATACGCAGCTATGTGGCCAAGTGGCTCCCATCGTATATCAAGGATAACCGCAGCTACTTCACGGTTGCGCTGGGCTGCACCGGAGGGCAGCATCGATCCGTCTACTTCGCCGAAACACTCGCCGACCATTTCCGGGAAACCCAGCAGGTACTGATCAGGCACAGGGAACTCTCATGAAGTGGGGCTTGCCCGTTGCCGCGCTCCGGCCCGGCGACTGGCTTATCCTGGCTCTGGGCTTCGCACTCCTGATTATGCTTTGGACCCGCCAAGTCGGCAGTCTGGAAGGCCGGGTGATCATCCGGCTGGATGGCAAAGTATTCCAGGAAGCCAGCCTGCGGCTTAACCAGTCCATCCAGGTTCCCGGCCCTCTCGGGAACAGCCGGATCGAAATTCAAAATGGCAAGGTTCGAGTCGCCGCAGACCCGAGTCCACGCCAGCTCTGCGTGCGCCAAGGCTGGATACCCCCTGGCGGGGCGGTAGTCTGCCTGCCAAACCGCGTATCGGTGGAAAACGCCGCCGCAGGCTACGACACCCTCAACTATTAATCTTTCCTCCCGCAAGCCCCCACGAAGAGGCGCCAATAAAATGGAATATGGTAATTTTCTAATTTAGTACTTGCTTATCTTCTTATATTTATTAAAATTACATACATCACTCAGGTCACGCCCTACATAACAAGATTCAACGAGCCTTCAGACCGAATGATCATGACCCCTGTTGCCATAGCGCAACTGACTGGGCCAAGGGGACAGCAGTCCCAGGTTCTCTAGATCGAATGCGCAATGCCAGATTGGCCCGCACACATCGTGCAGCCTCCTAGCGGCCAACGGCAGAGGGAAAGTGGCCAAAGTACCGGCCGCCTTCCCCATCCTCCTGGATTTGCGTCAGCAAGATGAAGTTCATTGCGGTGGGGCGGTGGTTTTGGCAGCAGGTCACCTGCTTAATCCGCATGGACAAGATAACGCCGCCTCGTTTGGAACCGCTCGCGTTCGTGGAAGTTGCCTTACCTCGAATGGCGGGTTTCCTGACATCGCATTGAGCCGTGCACGATTTTGGACACGCAGAGGTCCGCCAAAGGAGACAGCAGTGAAAAATCAACCCAGCGATTGGGCGCGAGAAGTCGCGTTTGGCATCCGGTACAAGTCCAGCTGCATTTCCATTTACGCCTGCTGCCATGAATAAATTGCCCATTGCCATTTCGCATCTGCCGGAAACCATGGGCCGTCTTGCCTACTTCCGCACTTGGCCGTTCGATGTCTTGGAACGACTCGCGACAGGAGCAAAAATCATCGCACTGACCAAGAATGACTCGATCGGGCGCAAAGGTGAACAGCTCCAGAATCTCTACGTGGTCATGAGCGGCCTGGTCCGCCTCTACATCCCCCTGCCCAACAACATGGAACGGGTGGTTTCACTGGTAGACAAGGGAAACAGCTTCGGCGAGGCCTGCCTGGTCTTGCAGGAACCCTGTCCCTACAGCGCAGTCGCCAGCAAGGACAGTCATCTGCTGGCCATCGATTCCATGGTTTTCCGGCGTGAACTAAGTCGTCACATTGAACTGAGCCGTCAAACAATGGAGCGGATCTCCCGCCATTTCATGGACACTTTGCGCGATACGGAAATCTGTGCCCAGCGCTCCAGCGTGCAGCGAGTGGCCAGCTATCTGATGCTGCATCAACCCACCTCTGATGAGCATGCCTTCAACATCTCACTCCCGGCACGTAAACAGGATGTGGCAGCCAAGCTGGGGCTCACCCAGGAAACATTTTCCCGTGTGCTCCACTTCCTCGATAAGCAGGGCCTGATCCAGGTAAATGGCAGGCAAATCCGCGTGGAAAATGGGCCCCAATTGGCACAGATCACTTCCATGCGTGATTGCAAAGATGGCGATAGAGAAATTGCGAATTGATCCGAATCAATAATATTTAGGGTAATTTCGTACCATCCGACGGGTTTCACTAACCTTATCGATCCTGTGGATATGGTGGTGAGCCCCTAATCCCCTTTCGGGGGGCCGGATTGGTCCAGCAAATCAGTCCCTACCTCTGGTAACTGACCAACGGTATTAGTGCGCGACATGGAGGAGACCATGAAATGAACAAGCACAATTCAGTCGTTGGCATGATGGAAAGCGCGGTTGCCCGGCTTGGATACCTGTCGGCCGGCTCGGCCAGTCAGGCTGACAACCCGACCGAAACGCGCTTATTCCAGAACGCCGGCAGGCACGCCTCAACCCGCTTCAAGAAACCTCGGGCTGGCACGCCGGATTAACTTGCCTGGGCTGGCGCCAATTGGCACCCCCAACATCCTCAGACTTGCCAGACCAGCAACAACAATTCCTGCGGCAAAGTTCCGGGCTTGTTTGACAAGCTTGGTTGTTATGAATCCGATTGAAGGGCCGGATGCCCGGCGCCTGATTCGGGATGTGTTCAACGTCTTGTGAGGAGACACCCATGCTCTGTAAGAACTTGCAGGAGAAGTACAGCCCCATGTACCACTTGGCCGCGCTCGGCTCAGGTGGCCTGGCCATCTCATTCTTTCTTTATCTGAACTTCTTGCTTCCCCACGAGAGCGGCATCATATCTTTCGATCAACTCTGGCCGATCCTGACCGGAGAGCCCAGTATGAAATCCTTCGCAGTGGGGCTTTGTCTTGCCATCGTGCTGATTCTCTTGGCGACCCACTTCGCCCTGATGGCGTGGAACACTCGCGAATTCAGCTTGTTCAAGAAGACCGAGGCTTACGCCCAGTTGAGGAATTCCAGCGCCGAGATCAGCCTGATGGTGGTACCGCTCACCATGGCGATGACTGTGAACGCCTGCTTCGTGTCCGGTTCCCTGCTGATACCGGGGCTGTGGGAATACATCGAGTATCTGTTCCCCTTCGCCATGCTCGCCTTCCTCGTCATCGGCATTTATGCCATGCGTATCCTGGGCGATTACTTCACGCGCATGCTCCTGCACAAGGGCTATGACTTTGAGCAGAACAACAGCCTGGCGCCCATGATCTCCATCTTCGCCCTCTCCATGATCGCGGTAGGTCTGGCCGCACCGGTGGCAATGAGCCACACGAAGGAAGTCGTCGCCATAGCCTTTACCCTGTCGTCATTCTTCGCCACCTCGGCCGCCCTGCTCATGCTGGTCATGCTGGTCATCGGCTTCAGCACCATGTTGACCCACGGCATTCGTCCCGCCGCCGCGCCCAGCCTGTGGCTGATGATCCCCATCACCACCCTGTTGGGCATCACCTTCATGCGCACCACCCACGGCATGCACGAATCCTTTGACGCCCATGTCAGCCCTGCCGATCATCTGGTCGTGCTGATGGCCTTGTTCTCCATTCAGGTGATGTTCGGCCTGCTCGGCTATCGGGTATTGAAGAAGATCAACTACTTCAAAGAGTACATCCATGGGGACAAGTGCCAGGCCACAACATTCGCCCTGGTTTGCCCGGGCGTGGCCTTTCCCGTATTCGGCCTGTTCATCGTCAAATTCGGCCTGCTGGGCAACGGCCTGATCCAGATGTGGACTCCCGCCCATTATTTGTTCCTGCTTCCCTTCCTGTTGGTTCAGCTCATCACCTTGCGGACGCTGTATATCCTGCTGCGCCGTCTGCAATTCACCAAGGCTCCGGAACCGGCGAGCATGCCCAGCATGCAGGGTGCCTGAGCTTTACGACAAGGGTTGGGGCCTGACCCCAACCTTTTTGTATGGCGTAACGGCATCGCCTATTCTTGCCGCTTCCATCCAAGGAGTTTTTATGAAACATCTGGTCCTGCTTGCCTTGATCGCCCTGTCCGCCAACTCGTGGGCGGCCAACCCACTGACCGCCACCGAGATCAAAACCCTGATCGCAGGCAATTCCGCAGCCGGCTTCGCTGATGCTCTCGGCAAAAATTACACCGCCTACTATTCTCCCGAGGGCAAACTCACCCAGGTTCTGGAGAACGGCAAACGGCGCCAGGGAACCTGGAAAATCGCAGACGATGGCCATTTCTGTACCCAGTTCCCCACCGAGTCCGAGCGCTGCACCAAGATATTTCCTTCCGGAAATGGCGAATACCAGCGTGTGAAGGATGACGGCATGGTCACCAATACATTCAAGAAATTCAGCAAGGGCAATGCCTACAAATATTGATTGATTGCGGCATCCAGGCGCGGGCGGGAATTCACCGTCAGCCCCGCCCGCGCCGTTAGTCCCCAGGAGATACGCATGTTCAAAGCCCTGATTGGATTCATTGTGGGAGTTGTTGTCATTGGCGCATTGGGTTGGATGATGGCGCCGCACCTGATGTTCACGGAACGGGAGAGCCCTTACGGCATGGAAGAGACGGTGGCCCGCATCCAGCAGAACATTCAGAACACGGGCAACGGCTGGTCGCTCTCGGGCCTGCGCAATCCGGCCAAGGCGGTGCAAAGCGACGGCGGCAACGTCTTACCGGTGATGATGATCGAAGCGTGCAGCACCCGCTACTCCAAGCCCATCCTCAAGGACGACACGGTGCGCTTCCTCTCCATCCTCATGCCCTGCAAGATTTCCGTTTACAAGAAGAATGACGGCAAGGTCTACATCGGCACCATGAATGCCGGCCTCATGGGCAAGATGTTCGGTCCCATGGTGGGCGAAGTCATGGGCCATGTGGCGGCGGACCAGAAGAAATTCCTGCTGTTCGACCCCAAGACCCCGGCGCCCAAGATGATCGTTCCCGCGCCGGCCGGCGCGGGTGGCGGCGCCCCCGGCGGCAGCGGCAGTGCCGGCGGTGGTTGTTGAGCCCGAGGCGTTGCGCCCAAAGCGTTGAGCCGGAGCCGTCCGCCCACGGACCGGACGCGCCCCCTCCCCCGGAACCGCCCCCAGGAGACATCCCATGACAATCCGCGATCTGCTGCTGGGCCTGGCGCTTGCCGCCACCGCCCTGCTCCCCCTTCCCGGCCTGGCCGGTCCGGCCCCCGCGCCCGCGCCGGTGGCAGCCCCCATCCAGTCCGCGCCCAAGGCCACCACCAATTCCACCG
>CAZEOR010000054.1:0-11313 GCA_964513695.1 uncultured Thiobacillus sp. | reverse complement strand
GCCTCCAGGGCTTGAAAAAGTTTCCCCCGTTCACCAACCAGGGTGGCCGCCTGGGCCTCCAGCACCTCCGCGTGTTCGAGGGCATAACGGGCCGCCACCTGGGTCAGGACGTTGACATTATACGGTAGGCGCACCTTGTCGAACTCGCCGATCCACGCGGGTTTTCCCACCAGATAACCCAGGCGCAGGCCGGCCAGGCCGAGCTTGGAGACGGTGCGCATGAGCAGCAGGTTGTCGAAACGGGCCAGGGCGTCGAGAAAGGAGAGGCCGCCGGCGAAGGCGTGATAGGCCTCGTCCACCACCACCAGGCCTGGCGCGGCGGCGATGATGCGCTCCATGGCATCCCGGTCGAAGGCGTTGCCGGTGGGATTGTTGGGATAGGCCAGGAAAGTCAGCGCCGGTTCCTCCCGCTCGATGGCTTCCAGCACTGCCGCTTCGTCCAGGGAGAAATCCGCCTTCAGGGGCACACCGATGTAACGCATGCCTGCGAAGCCGGCGATCATGCGATACATGACGAAGGAGGGTTCCACCGCCAACAAGGTGGCGCCTGGCCTAGCCAGGGCCATGGCCAGGATCTGGATCAGTTCGTCGGAACCGTTGCCCAGCAGGATGTCGTATTCAGGCGAGATGCCAAAGGCCGCGCGCAACGCCTGTTGCACGCCGGAGCCCTGGGGATCGGGATAGCGGTTGATGGCCGCGTCGCCCAGCAAGGAACCCAATTCCCCGCGCAACCTGTCCGGCAGGCGATAGGGGTTCTCCATGGCGTCCAGCTTCACCAGGCCGGCGGCGTCGGCGACGTGGTAGGCGGACAGGGCCAGGATTTCAGGGCGGATGAGTTGATCAGGCGTCATGGGTGAACTGTAGCCCGGATACGGCATGGCGAAATCCGAGTTATTGGATTTCGCTTGGCGCCATCCAGCGCTACTGGAGTATCTCGATCAGTGTCCCATCCGGTATTCGGCTGAACGGCCATGGGCTTGCAAACCCTCGCCATAGGCCAGCGCGGTAGCAATTTCCCCCAGCGTCTTGGCACCCTGCTCCGAGACGTGGATCAGGCTGGAACGCTTCTGGAAATCGTACACGCCGAGGGGCGAGGAGAAGCGCGCCGTGCGCGAGGTGGGTAGCACGTGGTTGGGCCCGGCGCAGTAATCGCCCAAAGCTTCGCAGGTGTTGCGGCCCATGAAGATGGCGCCGGCGTGGCGAATCAGGGGCAGCATGGCGTTGGGGTCTTCCACCGACAGTTCCAGATGTTCCGGGGCGATGAAATTGGCGATGTCGGCGGCCTCCGCCAAGTCCTTGCACAGGATCAGGCCGCCCCGGTTGCCGATGGAGGCGGAAATCACGTCCTGGCGCGGCAGGGTGGGCAGCAGCTTGCGCACGCTGGCCTGGACCGCGTCCAGGAAGGCGGCGTCGGGGGAAATCAGGATGGACTGGGCCAGTTCGTCGTGCTCGGCCTGGGAGAACAGGTCCATGGCGATCCAGTCCGGATTGGTCTTGCCGTCGCAGATCACCAGGATCTCCGACGGGCCGGCAATCATGTCGATGCCGACGATGCCGAAAACCCGGCGCTTGGCCTCGGCCACGTAGGCATTGCCGGGACCGACGATCTTGTCCACCTGGGGGATGGTCTCGGTACTGTAGGCCAGTGCAGCCACGGCCTGGGCGCCGCCGATGCAGAACACCCGATCGACACCCGCCACGGCGGCGGCGGCCAGCACCAGATCGTTCTTCACGCCGTCCGGCGTGGGCACCACCATGATGAGTTCCTTGACGCCTGCCACCTTGGCGGGAATGGCGTTCATCAACACGGAAGACGGATAAGCCGCCTTGCCGCCGGGCACGTAGAGCCCGACCCGGTCCAGAGGCGTGACCTGCTGGCCCAGCACGGTGCCGTCCGGTTCGGTGTAGGTCCAGGATTCCTGGCGCTGTTTCTCGTGGTAGGCGCGCACCCGCTCGGCGGCCGCCTTGAGGGATTTCTCCAGGCGCAGGGGGAGCTTTTCCAGGGCGGCATGCAACTCCGCCTGGGGCAGTTCCAGGGCCGCCATGTCGGGCGCGTTCAAGCGGTCGAAGCGGGCCGTGTATTCCAGCACCGCCGCGTCACCCCGGGCGCGCACACCGGCGAGGATCTCCGACACGGCGTTCTGCACCGCGCTGTCGGTGGCATCGTTGAAGGCCAGCAATTCCGCCAGGCGAGCTTTGAAATCCGGCGCGGCGGCATCCAAACGGGTCATGGTGAGATCGGTCATGATCGTGGTCTAACTGGAAATGGCGTGACTGGCTGGATTATAGCCATGCCGCAGTGCGTCAAGGGTTCGGAATCCGGGATTTTCCTGACACGACTCAAGGCGCGACCGCACCCCGGAATGCCTCGATGATGGGCTGGATGGCGGCGTGCTTGAGCTTGAGGGCGGCCTGGTTGACCACCAGCCGGGAACTGATGCTCATGATCTCCTCCACCGCCACCAGATTGTTGGCCTTGAGGGTACCGCCGGTGGAGACCAGGTCGACGATGACGTCGGACAAGCCCACCAGGGGCGCCAACTCCATGGAACCGTAGAGCTTGATCAGGTCAACGTGCACGCCCTTTTGCGCGAAATGCAGGCGGGCGGTCTGCACGTACTTGGTCGCCACGCGCAGGCGGGCACCCCGGCGCACGGCGGCCTCGTAATCGAAGCCCACCGGTGTGGCCACCATCATTCTGCACTTGGCGATGTTCAGGTCAACCGGCTGGTACAGGCCCTCGCCGCCGTGCTCGATGAGCACGTCCTTGCCGGCGATGCCCAGGTCGGCGGCGCCATGCTGGACATAGGTGGGCACGTCGGTGGCGCGCACGATGATGAGGCGCACGTCGGGGCGGTTGGTGCCGATGATCAGCTTGCGCGAGGTTTCCGGGCTCTCGCTCGGCGTGAGGCCCGCCGCCGCCAGCAGGGGCAGGGTTTCGTCAAAGATGCGGCCCTTGGACAGGGCGAGGGTGATGCCGCTCATGCTTTCTCTCGTTTGATCATGGCGCCCAGAGTGGTGAGCTTCTTCTCGAGACGGTCATAGCCCCGATCCAGGTGGTAGATGCGCTCGATGTGGGTTTCCCCCTCGGCCACCAAGCCGGCGATCACCAGGCTGGCGGAGGCGCGCAGGTCGGTGGCCATGACGGTGGCGCCCTGCAAGCGCTCCACACCCTTCATCACCGCCGTGTTGCCGTCGATCTTGATGTCCGCGCCCAGACGCTGGAGTTCCACGGCGTGCATGAAGCGGTTCTCGAAAATGGTCTCGCGGATGATGGCGGTGCCGTCGGCCACCGCGTTGATGGCCATGAACTGGGCCTGCATGTCGGTGGGGAAAGCCGGGTAAGGCGCGGTGCGGATGGATACTGCCTTCAGGCGAGCCGGCGCGATGATACGGATGGATTCGTGGCTGGGCGTCTTTTCACCGACGATCTCGCAGCCCGCGTCCATGAGCTTGTCCACCACGGCATCCAGGTAGCCGGTGGAGGTGCCAGTGAGGCGGATGTCGCCGCCGGTGGCCGCCGCCGCGCACAAGAAGGTGCCGGTTTCGATGCGGTCCGGCATGATGCGATGGGTGGCGCCATGCAGACGATCCACGCCGCGGATGCGGATCACGTCGGTGCCGGCGCCGCTGATCTGGGCACCCATGCTGACCAGGCACTGGGCCAGGTCCACCACTTCCGGCTCCCTGGCGGCGTTTTCTATGATGGTCTCCCCTTCACCCAGACAGGCTGCCATCATCAGGTTCTCGGTGCCGGTGACGGTGACCATGTCGGTGAACAGACGCGCGCCCTTCAGCTTGCCGGTCCTGGCGGTGATGTAGCCATGCTCGACGGCGACTTCCGCGCCCATGGCCAACAGACCCTTGATGTGCTGGTCAACCGGCCGTGCACCGATGGCACAACCGCCGGGCAGGGACACCTTGGCCTCGCGACAACGGGCCAGCAAGGGACCCAGCACCAGAATGGAGGCGCGCATGGTCTTCACCAGGTCGTAGGGGGCCAGGGGATTGTTCAGGCCGGAGGCATCCAAGGTGACGTGCTCGCCGTCCCGTTCCACCTTGACACCCATCTGGGTCAACAGCTTGAGCATGGTGCCAATGTCGTTGAGGCAGGGCACGTTGGTGAGTGTCAAGGGTTCGGCGGAGAGCAGGCTGGCACAGAGGATCGGCAAGGCCGCGTTCTTGGCGCCGGAAATGGCGACTTCGCCGGAAAGACGGACGCCGCCGGTGATGACAAGCTTATCCATTTTTTGCCTGCCACTCTTCCGGGGTAAGGGTCTTCATGGACAGGGCGTGGATTTCCGCATGCATCCGCTCGCCCAGCGCCTGGTAGACCAACTGATGGCGGCCGACGGGCAGTTTGCCGCGAAACTCAGGACTGACGATGACGGCCTCGAAATGCTGGCCGTCGCCGGCCACCTGGATATGGTCGCAGGCCAGGCCGGCCTGGATCCATTGCTGGATTTGCTGAGGGGTTACCATGGGAAAAACCTAGAGAAAGTTAATGGCGGAGTTTATAGCCCGACTTCAACATCATCAAAGTCAGGACGGAAAGCAACACGACGAAAGGCGCCACCACGGCCAGCCCCAGCCAGGGATCCACATCGCCCTGGCCGAAGAAGCCGTAGCGGAAACCGTCAATCATGTAGAAGACTGGATTGAGATGGGACACGCTCTGCCAGAACGGCGGCAAGGAGTGAATGGAATAGAACACGCCGGACAGAAAGGTCAGCGGCATGATCAGGAAGTTCTGTACGGCCGCCAAGTTGTCGTACTGATTTGCCCAGATGCCGGCCATGATACCCATGCACGCGAACACAGCGCCGGAAGCCAGGGCAAAAGCCAGGATCCAGAGGGGATGGCGCATTTCGATGTCAGCGAAGAACAAACCTACCAGCAGCACCCCAAACCCAACCGTGAAACCACGCACCAGGGCAGCGATCAGGTAGGCCAGAAAGAACTCCAGGTATGACAGGGGTGGCAGCAGCACAAACACGATATTGCCGGTGATCTTGGACTGGATCAGGGAGGATGATGAGTTGGCAAATGCGTTCTGCAAGACCGACATCATGATCAGCCCGGGCATGAGGAATGCGGTATAGGTGACGCCGGGATAGACCTGTACATGTTCTTCCAGAACATGGGAGAAGATCAGCAGATACAGCAGGGCCGTTAGTACCGGAGCACCCACGGTCTGCACCAGCACTTTCCAGAAACGCAGAATTTCCTTATAGAGCAGCGTGTGGAAACCGCTCATGGCGCCTCCCGCAGGGCCGCCCCAAGGGAGGCGCGCGCGCCGTCGGGGGGCTGCGAACAAATGTGAGCGTGGGTGCTGTAATTCATCCAGCCTCCACACCGGCATGCATCACCTTGAGGAACACCTCTTCCAGATCGGCCTGACTGAGGGCCATATCGCGCACAGCAACGCCTGCCTTGCGCAGACCCGCGAGTATCGACTCCAGCTCAGAGTAGTCGGGAAGATCGAGTACGAACCGAGTTCCCTCACTGCCGACCAGGCGAGCTTTCAGGAATTCGGGCAACTCCGGGGTGTCCAGTTCCAGAGTCAAACGGCGTTCGGCCCCCGCGCGCAACAGATTCTCGGTGCGGTCAAGGGCGACAACGCGGCCGTCCTTGAGCATGGCCACCCGCTCGCACAGGGCCTCGGCTTCGTCCAGGTAATGGGTGGTGAGGACGATGGTATGGCCATCGCGGTTGAGGCGGCGGATGAAATGCCAGAGGGATTGCCGCAGTTCCACGTCAACTCCGGCGGTAGGTTCGTCCAAAACGATCACCGGCGGTCTATGCACCAGCGCCTGAGCCACCAACACGCGGCGTTTCATGCCACCGGATAGCAGTCGGGTATAGGTATCCGCCTTGTCGGTGAGGCTGAGGTTGCGCAACAACTCGTCGATCCAGTCGTCGTTGCGCTTGAGTCCGAAATAGCCGGACTGGAGCCGCAGGGTTTCTCGCACAGTAAAAAATGGGTCGTACACCAGTTCCTGGGGTACCACGCCCAAGGATCGCCGAGCATTACGATATTGGCTCACCACGTCGAACCCCATGATGGATACCGATCCGGCGCTGGCTCGGGTCAATCCGGCCAGGATACTGATCAGCGTGGTTTTTCCTGCTCCGTTGGGGCCCAGCAGAGCAAAAAACTCACCCTGTTCGATGTCCAGGTCTATACCTCGCAAGGCATGGATACGGGGAAAGCGCTTCTCCAAACCGCGTAAGCGGACCGCAACACTCATACAGGGAAATCAGAGCTGATCGGCGATGCCGTATAGCTTGGCGAGGCTGGTCAGGCTTTCCGGAACAGCGCGGAAGTCGACGAGTGTCCCAGCGGGCATTCGCGCCACCTGGCGGCGCAAAGAAAGCATCAGACTCAATGCTGAGGAATCCACATTACTCGCCAAGGACAGGTCGAACACCGTAGCGCCTTCACTTAATGCTGATTCGGCCTCCGCCAACAACCGGGTGGCGTTATCCAGAACGAGATCGCCCTCGAAGAAAGCCACCCCGGCTTCCACGCGCATTACTTGGCTGCTCCATTGGGAGCGGGCTGCTGATTGCGACGTGCCAACGATGCGACCAAGCCTTCAATGCCGCCCTTGCGCACCTCGGAATTGAAAGAGTTGCGGTAGACCGTGACCATGCTGACGTTATCCACCAGCACATCGTAGACCTTCCAACTGGCATCTTGTTTTTCCATCCGGTAGTCGATGGGGATGGGCGGCGCGCCAGGCTTGCTCACCACAGTATTGACGGTCACCTCGACATCGCCGGGAGCCATTTTCAGGGGTGTGAACTCAATCTTGTAATCTGAGACGCTGGTCAAGGAAGCGGAATAGGTGCGAACCAGCATGGTCTTGAACTGGTTGATCAGATCCTGCTGCTGTTCCGGCGTAGCCTTGCCCCAATTCTTACCCACGGCCAACTGGGTCATCTTGCCGAAGTCAAAATTGGGCAGAATTTTCTCTTCCACCAAGGACAGGATTTTCTTGGTGTTGCCGTTCTTGAGTTCCTTATCCTGTTTGACGATGCGAAGCACATCATTGGTGGTATTCCTGGCCAACACATCGGGGGGAACCACCTCGGCCCACCCGATGGTGACAAAAACCATCAAATAAACCCCGATAAAGAAATGCATCAATCGATTCATCTGTCTTCCCTCAGGTTTCAATATTGCGATTCACTTTCCACGCTCGGGAGCAGAAGGTCAATCGTATGTTCTTACTTGATCATCAAGCGCGGATAGAACGTGGTGTTATTGAGCCGGCTGGGCATCCTTGGTTCCACTGTCGGCCTTGTTATAGAGAAACTGACCAATCAGATTTTCCAGCACCACGGCACCTTGTGTGATTTTCAGAGTATCACCCTGGATCAGCATCTTCTGATCACCCCCCGCCTCCAAGGCAACGTACTGCTCGCCCAGAAGTCCCGAAGTCATGATGGCGGCGCTGGTGTCCTTGGGAAACTTGTAGCGGGTGTCCAGATTCAGGCTGACTTTTGCCTCATAAGTAGAGCCATCGAAAGCGATTTCGGTGACCCGCCCGACCACCACGCCGGCGCTTTTCACCGGTGCGCGGACCTTGAGTCCGCCAACGTTATCGAAGGAAGCCTTCACCATGTATGCCTGGGCGCTGTCGAAGCTGCCCATATTGCCAACCTTGAGAGCCAGAAAAAGAATGGCTGCGATGCCAACCACCACGAAGATGCCGACCCAAAGGTCGAGAGTTACGCGCTGCATGGATCAGACTCCACGGAACATGAATGCGGTCAGGATGAAATCCAGGCCCAGAATGGCCAGGGACGAGGTCACCACAGTACGTGTGGTCGCACGGGAAACGCCCTCCGCGGTAGGCGGAGCGTCGTAACCTTCAAATAGGGCGATAGCGGTGACAGCCACGCCGAATACCACGCTCTTGAGCACGCCGTTGAGGATGTCTTCCTTGAAATCCACGGCAGCCTGCATCTGGGACCAGAACGAACCCTCGTCCACGCCGATCAACACCACACCCACCAGATAGCCGCCCAGGATACCCATGGCCGAGAACAATGCAGCAAGTAGCGGCATGGAAATCACCGCCCCCCAGAAACGAGGCGCCACCACCCGCGCGATGGGATCGACGGCCATCATTTCCATGGCGGCGATCTGTTCAGTCGCCTTCATCAAGCCGATTTCCGCGGTGATGGCTGAACCAGCCCGGCTTGCAAAAAGAAGTGCCGCCACCACCGGCCCCAGTTCCCGCACGAGCGACAGGGAAACCAAGACACCCAACGCCTCCTCGGATCCGTAGGTCTGCAATGTCTCGTAGCCTTGCAGACCCAGCACCATACCGACGAACAGACCAGACACCAGAATGATGATGAGGGAAAGCACACCCGCAGAGAAAATCTCGCGGATGATGAGATGGAAGCGCCGAAAACTCTGGCCGGAATGCATCAGGGTTTGCAGGAAAAAACGGGTTGCGATACCCATGCGCCAGACCCCGTCCACCACGCGCCGGCCAATACCGCGAACGCCATTCAACAAACCGTTGATCATGCTGACAACTCCAGATCGGCTGCGTAGGGTGGCGCCGGGTAATGAAAGGGAACCGGGCCATCTTCTTCGCCGTGGACGAACTGATGCACGTAGGGCAGGTCTGAGGCCTTGATCTCAGTGGGCGTACCCTGGGCCACAATCACGCCTTCAGAGACGAAATACACGTAATCGACAATTTTCAACGACTCTTGCACGTCATGGGTCACCACAACGGAAGTCATTCCCAAGGTATCGGTCAAACGTCGAATAAGGTTGCCGGTCACGCCAAGGGAAATAGGATCCAGCCCGGCGAAGGGTTCGTCATAGAGAATGAGGGCCGGGTCCAGCGCTATGGAACGGGCCAATGCCACCCTCCTGGCCATCCCGCCGGAAAGTTCGGAAGGCATCAGATCCTGGGCACCTCGCAAACCAACCGCATTTAATTTCATCAATACGAGATCACGGATCATCTCTTCCGGGAGATCGGTGTGTTCACGCAACTGGAATGCCACGTTCTCAAACACGGACATATCCGTGAACAGAGCGCCGAACTGGAACAACATACCCATTCGTCGCCGCAAACGGTAAAGACCATCCTGATCCAGTGCTCCCATATCGATATCGTTCACCATCAGCAAACCCTTGGTGGCCTTCAGCGCACCACCGATCAGGCGCAGCAGGGTGGTTTTTCCACATCCTGAATTACCCATGATGGCTATCACCTGACCACGCCGGGCAACAAGGTTTATCCCCTTTAACACCATTCGGTCGTTATAGGCGAAGGACAGGTCACGGATTTCGATGAGGTTGTCTGACACGGACTTACATTTCTAGTTGGCGCGCGCATTCTAGCAGGGCTCACAACCCCATGAGTTCCAGCAGGGTACCGACTTGCTCCATCTGACCCAAACCACCATCGCGACTGATCAGGAAGATATCCATGCCATCCACCTTCGCATTGATCTGATGTGACAACTGCCTCAAATCACTGCGTCCGTCAAACCAGAAGATTCGTGGATCCTCCGCACTTAACATGACTGCTTTATCGGCCAAGGCTGTGGGCAATGACAGGTTCTCGTCATTTTCCAACAAGAAAACAAATTGGCTGTGGACATCATCGCCCCATTGTTCCAACTCCTGGGGTTGCGCTTGCCGCCATTCGCTTGCCTTCAAAAACACGCAGTTGAACTGGCTGGCATAGAAGGAAAGCCGCCATTCTTCGGGCATATCAGCAGGGTAAAACGAGCCGGCCCAAGCTGGATCGCGCCAATCCATGGCACCCACGCGAACGCTTTTTGTCATGAAATGGTCTTCATCAAGTTGAACAATTGTGCGCCTGGAGAAATGGCGAAATTGCAACACACGCCCAAGGTCTCCATAAGCACGGATTATGCTTATCCAGCCATACATTAGGATATGTTGATATTCTACGCATCACAAAGTCGTTGTTCCCAAACAGCCTGAGTTACCCCCTAAACCCTGAAGGAGATCGTGATGAAAATGAAATCCCTGATTGCCGCTCTGTTGGTCTGCGCCGCTCCCGCCGCTATTGCCAACGGCACCGCTGCCCCTGCCGCCGCTCCTGCCGCCAAACAAGTTCCTCAGACCCCGGAACAGTGGCTGGCCCGCATGACCGACATGACCCAAAACATGTCAGCTTACAAGGACCCGAAGGTGTTCGTGCCCTGGTTGAACGCCGTGACCGAACCCGGCTTCTACACCACCATGGGCAACAACATGATGGATCCGGGCAACTGGGTAAACATGATGAATTCCATGACCCAGCCTGGTGCCTACACCAATCTGGCTGCATTCGCTGATCCCAATGTCTACATGAAGTGGCTGGCTGCGGGCATGGACCCCAACTTCTACACCGCCGTGCTGACCCAGTTGTCCGATCCGGGCAAGCTGATGCGTTGGGCCATGTCCCCCATGGATCCCAAAGTCATGTCCATGGTCATGAACAGCCTGAATCCCAACATGTACATGAAGTGGATGATGTCCCCCCTGGATCCCCGCTCCATGCAGCTCATGATGGCCCCCATCAACCCCAACCTGTACATGGGCTGGATGGGCGCTTCCATGAACCCCGGTTCCTACGGCGACATGTGGAAAGGCTTCATGAACCCCGCCACCTATAGCATGCCCGCCATGCCGAACTTCACCATGCCGGCAATGCCCGCCGCTCCCGCCGGCGCCGCGCCTTCCTTCAACTTCTTCGACCCGAACGCCTGGACCCAGATGTTCCAGATCCCCGGCTACGCCGCTCCGGCCGCTCCCGCCGCGAAGTAATCGGGTTTGTTCCAGAAAAAACGGCTGCCGATGGCAGCCGTTTTTTTTCGTCTCCAGATTATCGCAAGGCCCCGCTATCCCCGCCGCCAGAGGGTGCCCTGGGGCGAGTCCTCCAGCACGATGCCCGCCGCCTTGAGCTCATCGCGGATGGCGTCGGAACGCTTGAAGTCCTTGGCCTTGCGCGCCGCCAGGCGCTCCTGGATCAGGGCCTCGATGCGCTCGGCGCCATAGCCGTCCTCCTCGCCGGCGCCTCCTTGCAGGAATTCACCCGGCTCCCTCTGCAAGAGCCCCAGCACCCCGGCCAGAGACTTGAGCAGCCCGGCCTGGGACGCATCCCGCGTCCGGTTGACCTCCCCGGCCAGATCGAATAGCACCGCCAGCGCTTCCGGCGTGTTGAAGTCGTCGTCCATGGCCGCCTTGAAGCGGGCGGCGGCGGATTCATTCCAATCGATGGTGACCTCGGCCGAGTCGATGCCCCGCAGGGCGGTGTAGAG
>CAZEOR010000053.1:0-11383 GCA_964513695.1 uncultured Thiobacillus sp. | reverse complement strand
GCCACGGCGATGGGCCGGGTATAACGCAGGAAGACACGCCCGTCCTTGAGGTGAAGCTCGTCTTCCCGTTCCTCGCTGTCCCCGTAAATCGACCTGACCCGCTCCAGGAATTCCAAGGGATCGACGAGCTGCTCCGCGACAAATTGCAACCGGGGCTCATCCCCCGCATCCTTGAATTCGGGCGGAAAGTGCCAGAGTTCGTTGAAACGTTGGTTCACGGCTCTCACGCGTCCATCGCGGTCCACCACCAGAATACCCTCGTCCGTGGCATCCAGAATGCCGCGCAGGAGTGCTTCCGAGGATTTGATCTCGGTGATGTCCGAGCAGGAGCCGATGTAACCGACGAAACGTCCGCTTGCATCGAAACGCGGTACCCCGACATCCAGAATCCAGCGGTATTCCCCATCATGGCGGCGCAGCCGATATTCCATGCGGAAGGGAAGGCGCGCGTCGAAATGCTGATTGTAGGTTTGCATACAGCGGCCGAGGTCGTCGGCATGCACGCCTTCCGTCCAGCCATCCCCCGCTTCCTGCTCCATGCCGCGGCCGGTGAAATCCAGCCAGGTCTGGTTGAACCAGTTGCAGCCCTTGTCCTCCCCGGAGAGCCACATGAGCACCGGCGCGGCGTTGGCCATGGCGCGGAAGCGCGTCTCCGACTCCCGCAACGCCTCTTCCATGAGCTTGCGTCCGGTAACGTCGGCCAGTACGCAGTGGGTACGCGCGAAATTACCAGCCCGGTCCCGTTGAATGCGGCCTTCCAGCAAGATGGTGATGGGCAGGCCATCCTTGCGCATCAGGTTCAACTCGGCCTCCACTGAACCCGCATCCTTGAAGGCTTCGAAAGTGGCGGGAAAATCCTGGTCCGCCGCCCAGAAGTCGCCGAATAGCTTTCCGATCAATTCTTCCCGGCTGTAGTCCAGCAGCGCGCAGTAGGGTTCGTTCACATCGATGATGCGGCCCTGTTCATCCAGCGCCTGATACGCGATGGGCGAATGCTCGAACAGGCTGCGGAAGCGTTCCTCGCTGGCCTTGAGCAGAACCTCGGTGGCTCGCAGTTCGGTGACGTCGGTCAAGGTGACCACCCCGCCGGCCACGCCGGTTCCATCCTGGGAACGGATCGGGTCCGTGTTGAGCGAGATCCAGCGCCGCCCAACATGAGGCGTATCGATCACCATCAGAACATCCCGCCTGGGCGCGCCATCCCGCAAGGTCAGGACAATGGGATACTGGTCGGCCGTGAAGGGAGTACCGTCCAGGTGATAGGTATCCCACCCCCCCGCGCCGGGAACATTACCCAGCATTTGCGCATGCGGCACGCCGAGAATGCGTTCCGCCGACGGATTGCAGTCCACGATCGCGCCCTTCCGGTCGACCAGCACCACACCTTCGCCCATGGCGGACACCAATGCATGAAAATGCCCTTCGCTCTCGCTCCGGGCCGCTTCGGCCTCGTGGCGTTCGGTGACATCCAGCAGGAAACCGCTCCACAAGACATCCTGTCCGGACCTCGCGGGGTTGGCACGGGCGCTGAACTGGATCCAGCGAAGTTTTCCGGATGGCAAGACAACTCGGGCCTCCACCAAAAACACGGTCTGCTTCTCCCGCGCCGTCAAGCGGGCGCTTTGGACAGCCGGCAGATCCTCTGGATGAATCATGCCCCACACCCGCTCCGGATCGCTGAGTAAAACCTCGGCATCCACACCGAACAGATCCTGGCTGCGGGGGCTGAAATAGACGAATTCCTCCCGCCCGTCCGGATACCGGACGAAATCGAACAGCACCCCGGGCAGTGTGGCAGCGGTCCGTTCGAAGCGCGCCTGGCTCTCTTTCAGCCGGTGGTGGCTACGCAGAATGAACACGATGACCACGCCCATGGTGAGCAACAGGACAGCGGCGCCGATGAGCCAGCCAAAAAGATGGGGATAGCGCTGTTCGCCTTGAAAAGCGGGGTCGTAGAGCATGGATGCAAAATCGTAATTCGGCGGCAGGTAACCCACTTCGGCGTAGGTATCGGCAATTTGACGCCAGCGGCTGGGACTCATGTAACCGATCTCCACCAGCTCCGGCATCATCAGGGCGTTGATTTGCCTGGCCTCCCAGGTCAGGTGCTCCCGGCTCCGATCCGATCGATATTTCTTCAGGATCAGGTCGATGATTTCCTGCGGATGGGCCATGGCATATCGCCAGCCCTTCAGGCTGGCGGCGCGGAAGGACGCGACCAGCTCGGGCTGGTCCCGGATCATCCGCTCCGTGGTGAACAAGTTATCGCCGTAGAAGTCGATGCCGGCGGAAATGGGACGGAATTCCAGGAAGGGAAAGCCGCGCCGGGTCAATTCATAGGTTTCATTGGTGATGTAGGCGGGCAGCGCATCCACCTTGCCAGACTCGAGCATCGAAAGATTCATGGCGCTGTATGGCACGAGCCTGAGTTGTCCGGGATCGACCCCGGAACGCTTGAAGAACGCCAGCAATTCGGTGGAATTGGACTCATGCTGGACAGTGCGGCCGGCGAGATCCGCCAGTGTCTCGATGCCACGTCCCCGCGCGGCCAGGATGCAGGCGGGGGAGTGCTGGAAAATCGCCGCCATAACAACAACCGGTTTTCCCTTGTGCTGGGACAGCAGCAGGTCGCTGTTGCCGACGCCGAAGTCGGCTTTGCCCTGAACAACTGTCTCGACCACGTCCTGGCCGGGCTTGGCCTCCCGAATGTCCACATCCAGCCCGGCAGCGCGGTAATAGCCCTTCTCCAACGCCGCGTAATAGCCGGCGAACTGGAACTGGTGCTGCCATTTAAGTTGCAGGCCGACAGAAACCAGCTCCGACTTTCCCCAGGACAGCGGCGAAAACAGGCAGCAAAACAGTAGAAGGGAGCGAAGCAGGAGCGTCTTCATCGAGGGCTTATGTGCGATGACGAGGTTGACCAATGAAAAGGCTTATCGGCCGCGCCCAAAAAAACAATAGGGCACGCCTTCGGCTGGCGTGCCCATTCCGGCAACGAAGCCGGATCAACCGCCCAGGGCGGCGCTCACCATGGCCTGGGCGTCGGCGACGATGCGTTGCAGATGCTCGGCGCTGACGAAGCTCTCGGCATAGAGCTTGTAGATATCCTCGGTGCCCGAGGGACGCGCGGCGAACCAGCCGTTGGCGGTGGTCACCTTGAGGCCGCCGATGGCGGCGCCGTTGCCCGGCGCCTTGGTCAACTTGGCGGTGATGGCGTCGCCGGCCAGTTCGGCGGCGGTCACCCGCTCCGGCGTCAGGTGTTTGAAAGCCGCCTTTTCCTCCCGGCTCACGGCGGAGTCGATGCGCACGTAGAACGGTGCGCCGTACTTGGCGGCCAGATCCTGGTAGTAGCGGCCCGGGTCGCGGCCGGTGACGGCGGTGATCTCGGCGGCAAGCAGGCCCAGGATGATGCCGTCCTTGTCCGTGGTCCATGCTGTGCCGTCGCGGCGCAGGAAGGAGGCGCCGGCGGATTCCTCGCCGCCGAAGCAGATGCTGCCGTCCAGCAGGCCGGCGGAGAACCACTTGAAACCCACCGGCACTTCCAACAGCTTACGGTCCAGGCCGCCCACCACCCGGTCGATGAGGGCGCTGGACACCAGGGTCTTGCCCACCGCCGCCGTCTCCGGCCAGCGCGGCCGGTGAGTCAGCAGGTAGTGGATCGCCACGGCCAGGTAATGGTTGGGATTCATGAGCCCCACGGAAGGCGTCACGATGCCATGCCGGTCCACGTCGGCGTCGTTGCCCCAGGCGATGGCGAAGCGGTCCTTCAGGTCCACCAGGCCAGCCATGGCGTAGGGGCTGGAACAGTCCATGCGGATCTTGCCGTCGTGGTCCAGGGTCATGAAGGCGAAGGCCGGGTCCACCTTGTCGTTCACCACCCGGATGTCCAGGCCGTATTTCTCGGCGATGGGCTTCCAGTAGGCCACCGCCGCGCCACCCATGGGATCGACGCCGATCTTCAGCTTGGCGTCGCGGATGGTCTGGAAGTCGATGACGTTGTCCAGGTCGGCGATGTAGGGCGCCATGAAATCTTCCACGTGGGTGTTGGGTGCCGCCAGGGCCTTTTCATAGGCCAGGCGCCTGACCCCGGCGCACCCCGCTGCCATCAGTTCGTTGGCCCGGTTCTCGATCCAGCCCGTTGCGTCCGTGTCCGCCGGGCCGCCGTGGGGCGGGTTGTATTTGATGCCGCCGTCCTGGGGCGGGTTGTGGGAGGGGGTGATGACGATGCCGTCGGCGCGCACGTTGGGATGGATGCGGTTCCAGGCCAGGATGGCGCGGGAGATGACGGGCGTGGGGGAATAACCGCCGCCGCTTTGCATATGGGTTTCCACCGAATTGGCCGCCAGCACCTCCAGGCAGGTCTTCTGGGCCGGAACCGACAGGGCGTGGGTGTCCATGCCCAGGAACAGGGGCCCGGTGATGCCCTGAGCCCTGCGGTACTCGCACACCGCCTGGGAGATGGCCAGGATGTGGGCCTCGTTGAAACTCTTGTTGAGGGCGGTGCCGCGATGGCCGCTGGTGCCGAAGGCCACGCGCTGGGCCGGTTGGTTCACGTCCGGCGCGTCGAAATAGGCCTTGAGCAAGGCGGGGACATCGATCAGGACGTCAGCGGGGGCGGGTTGTCCGGCGAGGGGATAGGCCATTGTGGTTCTCCGTTCTGGGGCGGTTGTTCGTCAGCTTGAAATGGTAACGCCGGGGCTGACCCAATGGCATGAAGAAGCGATGAAATCCCCCGACCCGGGCGAGATTCCCGGCCATGGTCTATCGTTCAGGTTTTCCTCGACAACCGTCAACCGAACCTCATGAACGCCCCCGCCCGCCTCATTCGCCTCGGCATCCCCAAAGGCAGCCTGCAAGACACCACCCAGAAGCTGTTCGTGCGCGCCGGCTACGACCTGCGCATCTCCGGCCGTTCCTACTACCCGGACATCGACGACGCCGAAATCCAGTGCATCCTCATCCGCCCCCAGGAAATGGCCCGCTACGTGGGCCACGGCATCCTGGACTGCGCCATCACCGGCCTGGACTGGATTCTGGAGACCGGCGCCGACGTGGCCGAACTGGCCGACCTGCGCGCCCCCTGGCCCAACTACGGCACGGTGCGCTGGGTCATGGCGGCGAAGGAGGATTCCCCCTTCCACAGCGTCGCCGACCTGCAAGGCAAGCGCATCGCCACGGAAGCGGTGGGCATGACCAAACACTTCCTGGACAAGCACGGTGTGGCCGCCGAAATCGAATTCTCCTGGGGCGCCACGGAAGTGAAGCCTCCCATCCTGGCCGACGCCATCGTCGATGTTTCCGAAACCGGCTCGTCCCTGCGCGCCAACGGCCTCAAGGTCATGCACGTGGTGCTGGAGAGCACGCCGCGCTTCATCGCCAACCGCGACGCGCTGCTGGACGACTGGAAGCGCGACAAGATCGAACGGGTGCTGATGCTGCTGAAAAGCGCCATCGCCGCCGCCACCCGGGTGCTCTTGTCCATGAACGCGCCCCGCGCCGGCCTGGACGGCATTCTCGGCATCCTGCCCGCCCTCGCCACCCCCACCCTCTCCACCCTGTCCGACCCGGACTGGGTGGAACTGTCCACGGTGGTGGACGAAAAACAGGTGCGGGATCTGATCCCCCGGCTCTACGCCGCCGGGGCGCGGGGAATCATCGAACTGCCCATCAACAAGATCGTGGAGTGAATCCGACCTAGCCCGCTTCCGTCCCCGAAATGGGCAAAGTCAAGGTCACTTCCAGTCCGCCGCCGACCCGGTTCGCGGCGCGGATGCTCCCGCCGTGGGCTTCCACGGCGCGCTTGGCGATGGCCAGTCCGAGACCGTAGCCGCCGGCGCGCAGGCCGGATTCAGCCCGGTAGAACGGAATGAAGATGGCTTCCAGATCGCTTTCCGGCACGCCGGGGCCGCGATCCGAGACGGTGATGGCGGCCCGATCCCCGGCAACGGGCCCGGCCTTGATCGCCACCACCCCGCCTGGCGGGGAGAACTTCACGGCATTGCGCACCACGTTCTCGATGGCCCGGTGCAGCAGTTCCGCCTGGCAGCACAAGGCGGCGACGGCGGTAGCGGCGAACTCCACCTTGCGTCCCTGGGCCTGGGCCTCGAAACGGGCGTCCTCCACCACCATGCCCACCAGTTCGGTCAGGCCGATGATTTCTTTCTGGCCGTCGCCCATGCCCGCCTCCAGGCGCGACAGGGTGAGCAGTTCACCCACCATCTCATCCAGGCGCTGGGCTTCCCGCTCGATGCGGTCCAGGCTGGCCTCCCGGGACTCCGGCTGCTGGCGTGCGAGTCCGATGGCGGCCTGGAGCCGGGCCAGAGGCGAGCGGATCTCGTGGGAAACGTCGTGCAACAGGCGGCGCTGGGCGTCCATCAGGTCGCGCAGCCGGCCCGCCATGTGGTCGAAGTCGCGCCCCAGGTCGGCCAGTTCGTCGCGGCGCCCGCCCATGGCGGGCGCGACGCGCACATCCAGATCGCCGGCAGCGGCGCTGGCGAAGGCGCCGCGCAGTTCGCGGATGGGCTTGGCGAGATACCAGGCCAGCAAGGCGCTGAACGCCAAGCTGGCGAACAGGCCGGCCAGGATGGGCAACCAGGGCGGTGGCGGGCTGGGACCGCCCTTGGGCATGGGTGGTAGGCTGCCCTCGTGGCCTGGTGGCAAAGGCGGCGGCCCGGCATCGCCCGGCCCGGGGCGCCGCCCCGGGGTCAACCCCGCGAAGAACACGTAGACCCGGCCGTCCGGCGTCGTGACCCGGGCCGCCACCGGAGGCCCATGCTTGTCATCCAACATGCGTTTCGCCTGTTCCAGCGCGGTGGCCGGATAAACGCGGCCGAGCAGGTCGCGTCCGGCCATATCCACCACGAACAATTGGGCCATGGGATCGTCGCGCATGTGTTCCAGCAGCTTGACCAGGGCCGGCTCACCGCCGTGTTCCAGGGTCGCAGTGGCGGAAAGCACCAGGTATTGCGCCGGCGGTCCCATGGCCAGCTCCTGGGCCACCGTGTCCCGGTCCCGCTTGTGGAACCAGACCACGGTGCCGACGGTGATGCCGGCCGCGAGCAGGGCCAGCCAGAAGGCCAGGAAGAATTTCCAGAACAGGCGGCCCATCGCTACTTGGGGCTCACTCGCGGATCAGCTGGTAGCCCATGCCGCGTACGGTGTGGATGTAGGAGCGGCCATCCGCCAGGGCGCCCAGCTTGTGGCGAATGCTGCTCATGTGCACGTCGACGCTGCGGTCGAAGCGGGCCAGGCGCCGGCCCAGGCCGGATTCCGACAGCTCGGCCTTGCTCACCACGCGGCCGGCGTTGCGCGCCAGCACTTCCAGCAGGTTGAACTCGGTGCTGGTGAGCTCAAGGACGCGGCCGCTCCATTCCGCATGGCGCTTGGCGGGCCACAGGGCCAGAGGGCCCACGCAATAGCTCTCCGGCTCGCCGTTCGCGCCGTTCGCGCCGTGGCCGGCCTGCGCCCGGCGCAGGATGGCGCGGATGCGGGCGGCCAGTTCCCGCGGCGTGCAGGGCTTGGGCACATAGTCGTCGGCGCCCAGTTCCAGTCCGACGATGCGGTCCACGTCATCGCCCTTGGCGGTGAGCATCATGACCGGCATGCGGCTTTGCGCGCGGATCGCGCGCAGTACCTCTATGCCGTTCAGGCGCGGCATCATGACGTCCAGCACGGCCAAGTCGTAGGCGCCGGACAAGGCCGCGTCGGCGCCGCGCCTGCCGTCGTGGGCGATGTGGGTCTCGAAGCCTTCCCGCTCCAGGTATTCCCGCAGCATGCCGGCGAGTTCGACGTCGTCGTCAATGAGCAGAATCTTCGCCATGTTCCCAATCCGATATGCGGTACGGAAATCATAACGGCGCCGCGCCCTGGCGAAGCCGTTCAAGTTCGTGATTTACCGGTTTTTACCCACCCGGAGCCGGGATTGACCCGGCTCCGGGCCCCGCTGGCCGCACAGCCTGGAATCAGGCCTCCGCAAACAACGTGCTGGCGCTGTCCGAGGAATTGCCTTCCGCGTTGAAGGCGCCGTAGGCCTGCATCAACTGCATGATACGCAGCAGGACCAGGGCATCCTCCGACTCCGTTTTGCTGGAAGCGGACGCGCTTTCGCTGCCGCCGGTGGCGCCGGAGGAGGAGGTGGAGGTCGTGGATTCCAGTGTCTGCGCGAAGGCCATGGCTTCCTCCCGGTTCACCTTGCCATTGCCGTCCGTGTCGGCGTCATCGAAGTTGGCGGCGATGCTGGACATGAGGCTGGACATCTTGCTGTCACTGGAGCCGATCTCCTCGGCCATGGTGGTGAGTTCGTCCTGGGTGTAGCCCGCGTCCGCCTCTTCCGGCGGCGGAGGCGGAGGCGGCATGCCGCCCATGCTACCCATGCCACCGGCGCGCGCGCTGTTGAACTGGCTTTCCAGCTCGCTCAGCAGGTTTTTCAGGCTGGTGGACATTTCCGATTCGGTGACTTTGCCGTCAGCGTCCGCGTCCAGGGTGCTGAACACGTCGTCCACGCTGGCGCTGCCGCCGGCCCCGGAGGAGGACAAACCGGATATGGCGGATTCCAGGTCGCTTTTCTCGATGTAGCCCTGGTTCTTGGTATCCAGTTTCGAAAACAATATGCTCGCCCATTGGGATAGGGCGCTGCTGCTGCCGATGCTGCCGATCATGGCTGGCTCCTTTTCTTGCTCGTCTCTCGGATTGGCACCGTTCGGCGATGCCAGGGTCATGCGACCTGTCCCGCCACCCGGCCGAAGCCGGACGAGGAAATTTCGCTGTCCCTTCCTTGCAAGATATCGGCCAGAAGCCCCCGTGCCCGACGGCGTTTCTGGTAAACGCGTGTAAAACAATGTTAAGGAAACTATCTGATTTGATTGAATTTTTTTGAATCACGCATGTTCCGGCGAGTTTTTCCGGCAATCTGCCGAAGCGCGGCAAAAAAAGGGGGTGGAGACGGCAATTCCCACCCATGGCCGGAAGGCCGGCGCAGCCTTGATCCACGGGGATGTCGGGTATTTCGGCGGGGTGGTGGCGGCAAAGATTGCCCGCCGCGCAAGCCGGTCCGCGAATTCCACCACCGTTCTCTATAGTGACAAGGTAAAGGGTTCGACAACGGCGCCTTCCCCGACGGAACAACAATGGAAACCCTCACCCTCCTGACCCTGATCGCGGTGGCGATCGTGGTGCTGTTCGACTACACCAACGGCTTCCACGATGCCGCCAACATCGTCGCCACGGTTATTGCCTCCCGCGCCATGGCGCCGGCCCAGGCGGTGGTCATCATCGGCGTGTTCGAGTTTCTCGGCCCCCTGCTGGGGGGGACGGCGGTGGCCAACACCATCGGCAAGTTCGTCGAACTGGGAGACCTGCCCAAGCTCATGTCGCTCACCGTGCTGGTGAGCGGCCTGGGTGGCGCCATCGTCTGGAACCTGATCACCTGGTGGAAGGGCATCCCCTCCTCCTCCTCCCACGCTCTGGTGGGGGGGCTGGTGGGCGCGGTCATGCTGGCGGTGGGCGGCAACCATGTGGTCTGGGGCTTCATGGAACTGTTCCAGCACGGCCATTTCACCGGTGTCACCAAGGTGCTGCTGGCCCTGGTGCTGTCGCCCCTGGCTGGCTTCCTGGTGGGCTTCGCCCTGCATCGCCTGTTCAGCCTGGCATTCCGCGCCGCGCGGCCCCGCATCAACGGCCCGCTGCGCTGGAGCCAGTACGTCACCGCCGCCGGTCTGGCCTTCGCCCACGGCGCCAACGATGCCCAGAAGAGCATGGGCATCCTCACCCTGATCCTGCTGCTGGGCGGGCATATCACCCGCTTCGAAGTCCCGTTCTGGGTGATTCTGACCTGTGCCGTCTCCCTGACCCTGGGCATCCTCTCCGGCGGCTGGCGCATTGTGCGCACCCTGGGCTTCGCCATCTACAAAGTGCGCCCCCTGCACGCCCTGGATTCCCAGCTCACCTCCGCCACCGTGATCTTCTCGGCATCGCTGCTGGGAGCGCCGGTGTCCACCACCCATGTGGTGGCCTCGTCCATCATGGGCATCGGCGCCTCCGAGCGGCCCAAGGACGTGCGCTGGGGCAAAGCGCGGGAAATCGCCACCACCTGGCTCGTCACCATCCCGGCCGCCGCCTTTGTCGCGGCCGTGATCTACGCGCTGATCCTGGCCATCACCCACAGAGGGCAACTGACATGAGGCAAATGACATGAGCGAACAAACCACCTCCGTCGTCCACAAGATCCTGGACCATGTCTTCCCCAAAGCGCCGGATTTCTTCCACCTGCTCAGCATCCAGGCCGCCCAGGTCACCCATTCGGTGGATTTGCTGGTGGACTTCATGGGCACCAACGACCTGGAGATCGCCAAGCGCATCAAGAAGGACGAGCACGAGGCCGACGTCATCAAGATCGGCAACATCCACACCCTCAATGAAGCCTTCGCCACACCCATCGACCGGGAGGATATCTACCGGGCCATCATGGACCTGGACGGCATCGTCAACTTCTGCAAGGACACTGTGAGCGAAATGGACGTGCTTGGCGTCGCCCCCGACCGTTACGCCTACGAGATGGCCTCCTGCCTGCGCGAAGGCGTGCTGGCCCTGGCCGGTGGTTTCGACGCCCTGGCCACCCAGCCTGAAAATGCCGCCAGCGCCGCCGACACCGCGCGCAAGGCCGACCGGCGCGTGGAAAAGCTCTACCGCAAGGCCTTGGCCGACCTGTTCCAGGGCGAGGACTACCTAAACATGTTCAAGCGCCGGGAGATCTACCAGCACCTGGCAAGGGCGGCGGATCGCATGGCCCACTGCGCCAACACCCTGCACGACATCGTCGTGAAGATCACCTGAGGCGGGCGCCGCGGCCCGGAAAGGCCAGCCTGGTGTGCCCCATCGCACACCGGCGACATGCCGGGCCATGGGAGGATAGACTTTCCGCTCGCGCCACCCTACCGACACGAACCATGTACCGCACCCTCGCATCCCTGGCATTGGCCCTCCTCACCCTGTCGACGGTTCAAGTGGTCACGGCGCAAACCGAACTCCACCGGGCAACCCGCCTGGGCAATCCCGCGACCCGCTTCGCGCCGCCGCTGAAAACCCCGGAAGACCTGCGCCGCACCCTGCTGAGCGACGCCCTGCGGGAGGACGTGCGGGAGGTGGCCCGCAAGAGCGGCTACATCGGCGACATGGAGGACTTCCGCAAAGCCGCCGAGACCGCGCCCATCAAGGAACTGAGCATCCCCCCCAATACCCTGCTGCCCGCCATGTCCACCCGCAAGAAGGGCAAGGCGGACCTGCTGACCAACATCCTGTGGGCCGGAAAAAAGCCCATCGACGCCTACGAGTTCAGCTTCATCTCCGGCGAGCGCCGCTATCGGGTGGTCACCCCCAAGGCATGCAG
>CAZEOR010000052.1:0-11430 GCA_964513695.1 uncultured Thiobacillus sp. | reverse complement strand
AAGGGGGGGATATACGGTTCTCCACGCCGGATACCTGCCATGATCCGCCTGCAAAAACTCACCCTCATCCGGGGCACGAAGCCCCTGATGGAGGCCGCCGACCTCGCCCTCAACCCGGGCGAAAAGATCGGCCTGATCGGCGCCAACGGCTCCGGCAAATCCAGCTTGTTCGCCCTGCTGCGCGGAGAGTTGCAGGCCGACGGCGGCGACGCGGATTTCCCCGCCGGCTGGCGCATCTCCCATGTGGCCCAGGAAACCCCGGCCCTGGACCGGCCGGCCCTGGAATACGCCATCGACGGCGATTCCACCTTGCGCCGCCTGGAGGCCAGCCTGGTTGAAGCGGAAGCGGCCCATGACGGTCACAGGATCGGCGACCTCCACGCCGCCCTCCATGACGCCGACGCCTACACGGTACGCGCCCGCGCCGAGCAGTTGCTCAACGGCCTGGGTTTCTCCCGGGACCAGATGAATCGGCCCGTGGCCAGCTTCTCCGGCGGCTGGCGCATGCGTCTGAACCTGGCCCAGGCATTGATGTGCCCTTCCGACCTGCTGTTGCTGGACGAACCCACCAACCACCTGGACCTGGACGCCATCCTCTGGCTGGAGGACTGGCTGAAACGCTACGCCGGCACCCTCATCATCATTTCCCACGACCGGGATTTCCTGGACGGCGTGGTCAACGTCATCGTCCACATCGACGAGCGCAAGTTGAAACGCTACGGCGGCAACTACTCCAGCTTCGAGAAGCAGCGCGCCATCAACCTGGCCCTGTCCCAGGCCGCCTACGAGAAGCAGAGCCGGGAGCGCGACCACCTGCAATCCTTCATCGACCGCTTCAAGGCCAAGGCCAGCAAGGCGAAACAAGCCCAGTCGCGCATGAAGATGCTGGCCAAGATGGAAGATCTGGCCCCCATCCACGCCAGTGCCGCCTTCTCCTTCGAGTTCCGGGAACCGGACCGGGCGCCGAACCCGCTGCTGGTGCTGGAAGAGGTGGTGGCGGGCTATCCCCCCTCCTCCACGGGAGGAGGGGCAGGGGGAGAGGGAGCACGGTTTACTCCCCAATCTACCGTCATCAAGAATGAACCCGGGTTCCCTCTCCCCAACCCTCCCCCGGTGGGGGAGGGGGCGAAAATCATCCTTTCCGGCATCAACCTCAACCTCCAGGCCGGCCAGCGCATCGGCCTGCTTGGCGTCAACGGCGCCGGCAAGTCCACCCTCATCAAGACCATTGCCGGCGAACTGCCGCCCCTTTCCGGTGAAGCCCACTGGGGCAAGGGCCTGGCTATCGGTTACTTCGCCCAGCATCAGGTGGAAATGCTGCGCCACGACCAGACACCCCTCTGGCATCTGGCCCGCATCGCCCCGACCGTGCGGGAACAGGAACTGCGCAACTTCCTGGGCGGCTTCAACTTCGCCGGCGAGATGGCCACCGCCATCATCGCGCCTTTTTCCGGCGGCGAGAAAGCGCGCCTGGCCCTGGCCCTGATCGTCTGGCAAAAACCCAACCTGCTCCTGCTGGACGAACCCACCAACCACCTGGACCTGGAAACCAGGGAGGCGCTGACCGTGGCCCTGGCCCAGTTCGAGGGTACCCTGGTGCTGGTCTCCCATGACCGCCATCTGCTGCGCGCCACCACCGATGAATTCCTCATCGTCGCCGACGGCGGCCTGAAACCCTTCGACGGCGACCTGGACGATTACCGGGACTGGCTGTTCAAGACCAAGCTGGGCCAAGCTTCGACAAGGATTCAGCCGGCGGAAAGCCAGGAAATCGAACGGGATAAGGAAAGGGAGACGCCACGTGAATCCCTCGCTGACCGCAAGGAACAGAAGCGCCAGGAAGCCGAGGCGCGGCAGCGACTGTCAGCCCAGCGCAAGCCCATCGAAACCCGCATCAAGCGCCTGGAAGAACTGATGGACCGGCTGAATACCCGCAAAGCCGAACTCGAAACCCGACTCGCCGATCCGACGGTCTACGCCGAAACCAACAAGGATGCGCTCAAGCAAAGCCTGTTCGAACAAGCCCAGGTCGTGAAGGATCTGGAACAGATGGAAGCCGAGTGGCTGGAGCAGCAAGCAGCCCTGGATGCCCTTGTCTGAGCCGTTGACCAACCGGCTGCTGGTACATTTGCCCCATCTTTTTCGCCGCCCACCGCAGCGCAGCATAGCTACAATGGGATATATCTTAAGTAATACCCATCCCCGTCAGGTCTGGCACAGCGCATGGACGCAGGCAGCAGGAACATGGATTCGATCAGTGCATCGGCGCAGGATTGTGCCGATGCACTGATAACGGCAAGTTCGCCTGGACGGGTTCGTGGTTCTCATTGCAATCGCGAATCGCGGAATGACCCTTCCGATCAATTCAAATCACGTGTCCCTGACCCGTATCAGCTATACGAGTGCATTCTGGAGAATGTCCAGGACAGCATCTGGGTGACGGACCGGAATGATGTCATCACCTACACGAACAATGCGCTGGCCCACCTTTCCGGGCTCGAAAAACAGCAAATCCTGGGGCGCCATGTCCTGACCGATTTCCCCGAGGAAACCGTGCGGGATTTCCGCCCCTTCTACCTGGACGCTAAGCGAAATCTACTCCCCACGCCTTACCAGGCGCGGGTGGTAACGCCAGGCGGCCGGAACACCTGGCAAGCAGGCTGGCTGGTTCCATTTGTTCGCGATAAGCACTTCGACGGCATGATCTGCACCATCCAGGACGTGACGGACAAAGTCGAATCCGATCGCCGGCTGCGTAACCAGGGAGACATGTACCGAGCGGTGATCGAGACTTCCCAGGACGGTTTCTTCGTCCTCGATATCCAGGGCCGACTGCTGGAAGTCAACGATGCCTACACGCGCATGTCCGGCTACAGCCGCGAGGAATTGCTGGGCATGAATATCGCCGATCTGGAGGCGCGCATGTCTCCCCAACAGATCGCGGAGGCGATAGAAGATATCTCGCGCGAGGGGGGCAGTCTTTTCCACACTTTGCACAAAGCAAAAAGCGGGCGCGTGCGCCAAGTTGAAATCAATGTGTCCTATTGGCCCATCGAGAGCGGCCGGCTGTTCGTGTTTGCCCGTGACATCAATCTTCGACAGCGCTCCGAGGCTCTGCTCAAGGCCCGCCTTCAGCTTTCCGAGATCGCTGCCCAAGGCAACCTGGAGGAAATACTGCAAACCGCCTTGGACATCGCGGAACATTTCACCGGCAGCCGCATTGGCTTCTTCCATTTTGTGGAGCCGGATCAGGAGACCATCACGCTCAAGGCCTGGTCCACCAGCACGATGGAGATGATGTGCGCCGCCGACGCCAGGGACCGGCGCTGTTCCCTCAGCGATGCCGGCGTCTGGGCGGATTGCGTCCGGGAACGCCGGCCGGTTATCCACAACGATTATCTCGGCCTGCCCAACCGCCATTCCCTGCCCGGCGGGCATATTGCCATTGCGCGGGAACTGACCGTGCCCATCATGCGCGACAACCGGGTGGTCGCCTTGATCGGTGTCGGCAACAAGCCGGAAGACTATATCCAGGAGGATCAAGACGCGGTGCGCGAGCTGGCCTCCATGGTGATGGACATGGTGGAGCGCAAGCGGGTCGAGGAACGTATCGAGCATCTGGCCTATCACGACCCGCTCACCCAGCTTCCAAACCGGACACTGCTTACTGACCGCCTGCGCCTGTCAATGGCCGAAGCCAAGCGCAATCAACGCATGCTGGCGGTGTGCTACCTGGACTTGGACGGTTTCAAGCCCGTCAACGACAGTTGGGGTCATGCCAACGGCGACCGGGTTCTGGTCGAAGTGGCCCACCGCCTGACGAGTTGTGTGCGCGCCGGTGACACGGTGGCGAGGCTGGGCGGTGACGAGTTCGTCATTCTGTTCGGCGACCTGGGGGATGTGGAGGAATGCGAGCACGCCCTGGAACGGATCATGGCAGCCCTGCGTGTCCCCTTCATGGTGTCCGGCCATCCGGCTCATCTTTCGGCCAGCGTCGGGGTCACCCTGTTCCCCGATGACCGTTCCGACCCTGACACGCTGCTGCGCCACGCAGATCAGGCCATGTATGCCGCCAAGCAAGCCGGACGTAACCGTTTTCACCTGTTCGACCCGGAACACGATCGCCGCGCACGCGCGCGCCGGGAAACCCTGAAACGAGTCAGGGAAGGGTTGAACGCCGGCGAGTTCTGCCTTTACTACCAGCCCCGCGTGAACATGCGCCAAGGCACGGTGATCGGCGCCGAGGCGCTGATCCGCTGGAACCACCCGGAGGAAGGGCTGCTCATGCCAGCCCGGTACATGTCTCTGGTGGAGAACAGCGATCTCTCCGTGGAAGTGGGGCAATGGGTGATGCGCGAGGCTCTGCGCCAGATGTCGGCCTGGTCTGAACTTGGGCTGCATCTGCCAGTGAGCGTCAACATCTCCGGCCGCCACCTGCAAAAGGCCGACTTCGTCGCAGACCTCAGTGCAATGCTGAACGAATTTCCGGATATCCCGGCGCATCGGCTGGAACTCGAAATTCTGGAAACCGCGGCGCTGGAAGACATGGCGGCGGTTTCGCGTCTGGTCGAAGGGTGCAGCGAACTCGGTGTGCGATTTGCCCTGGACGATTTCGGCACCGGGTATTCCTCGTTGACTTATCTGCGCCATCTCCCGGTCCACTTGCTCAAGATCGACCGTTCCTTCGTGCGTGACATGCTGCTGGATGCCGAGGATCTGGCCATCGTCGAAGGCGTGATCGGCCTGTCCACCGCTTTCCGAAGGGAAGTGATCGCGGAGGGCGTGGAAACTGTCGAGCACGGCACCCTGCTCATGCGCCTGGGATGCGACATGGCCCAGGGCTTCGGCATCGCCAAACCGATGCCGGCGGGAGAAGTCGCGGACTGGCTGAAGAATTGGCGCCCACCCCTGGAATGGTCCAGTCTGGCCGACTACTCCTGGTCGCGAGACGATGTGCCGCTATTGACAGTGGAAACTGATCATCGCCGCTGGATCGAGCAGGTAGGCCAATATCTCGAACACTCCCAAACCGAGTCCAGCCTGCCTCCACGGGAGAATCATGACTGCCGTTTCGGCCAATGGCTGAATGGACCGGGTCGTCACCGCTACGGCCAGCGCAAGGGCTTCCGGAACATCACGGAGCTGCATGACCAGGTTCATCAGATCGCCCAATCTCTGCTGGAAATGCATGCGCGGGGCGACCATTCAGCCGCGCAGGCCGGACTGCCCGAGCTTTATGCCATGCGCGACAAGTTGATCAATGCACTGCATGGCCTGCAAAACCAGGTGGCGAGGAAAAGGCAGGAATTCGCCCAGGAGCTGGCAGGCTGAAATCCTCCGGTTCCCGAACGTTCGGGATTACGGCGTTTTTTCGCGCAGATCCCGCAACACCACGCGGGCACCGATGACCTTGCCATCGCGGAACTCGGGCACACCGCTGATTTCCACAGGAATCCGCGCGCCGATCTTGTTCTTGAGACTGCATTTCTCCGAGTTGAGCAGTTCTCCACCCAACAGCCTTTCCAGGTTACGGCGCCCACCTTCCCCCTCGTCTTCATGGACCAGATCCAGAGCGTGCATTCCGCTCAATTCGGCCTGTGAGTAGCCCAGGGTTTCTTGGGCGGTGGCATTGTTCTCCTTGAGATTTCCCCGCTCGTCCAGCAAACAGATGATATGGGGCGCCTCGTCGAAAAGGCGCCGGTAGTGAATCTGGTTTTCCTCCAGGGCGGCCTGTGCCCGCTTCATGGACGTGATCGCCACCAGATTCATCACCACCGCCCCGGTGGATTCGATACCGACCCGATAGGGGTGGACTTCGAGCAGATACCAGCGACCGTCGCGGGTATGTACCTCCCGCTCCAGCGCGCGCCGTTCGATCTGGACCTGCCTGGCCACAGCGCTCAGGTCCACGTCCACCAACTGATGCCCCAGGTCACCCAGAAAACGGCCGATATCGACATCGGTGATGCGACATAGCGCCGTCATGGCCGGGGTGAAACGCCTCACCTTCAGGTCCTCGTCCAGGAACAGGGTGGCGATGCCGGTGCCGGAGATAAGGTTGTCCAGATCGTTGTTGAGCTGGGACAGTTCGGCGATCTTGGTCTGGTACTCGGCGTTGACGGTATACAACTCCTCGTTGACCGATTGCAGCTCCTCGTTGGTACTCTGCAATTCCTCGTTGCTGGCCAGGAGTTCCTCGTTGGTGGCCTGCAACTCCTCGTTGGAGGTTTCCAGTTCCTCCACCGTGGCTTGCAGGTTCTCCCGGGTGAACTGCAATTCCGCTTCCAGATCGCCGATGCGCTGTTCGGCCTCCCGATCCAGGTCGTAGACCACGGCCAGGCCGTTGACGGTGGGCTTCACTTCCACCGGCTCGATCAGCACCGCCGCCAGGGGCTGCTGGCCCTTCTTCTCGGCCAGCATGCGGATGCGCATGTGCACCACCCGGGTCTCCTCTTTCCCCTTGATGTGCACGTTGGTGTAGGCGACTTCCTCGCCGCTCTTGAACACTTTCTGCAGGCCCGTGGCCAGGGGGATGGCCAGGTCCTTGGTGGCGAGGCGGGTGATGTCGTTCTGCATCTTGCCGGAGGGCATGCGCAGGTAGCCCTCGGCCTCGCCCACCACGTGCAGGAGTTCCATGGCCTCGCTCACCACCAGGGTGAGGGGGATGTAGTCGGAACTCAGGCAATCCACCAGCCGGCCCAGCAAGCGGTCCTCGTCGTTCGGCCGCAAACCGCCGCGAACGCCCAGTCGCATGGTGCGCAGGGGCGCGCCGCCGGAATAGGCGTTGATCTCCTGGGCGTCGGACAGGCGCCGCTTGCCCCGGCTGCGGAACAGGCGCAGCTTCATGTGCACCGGGTCGTACAGATCGGCCGCGTCGCCCACGGTCTCGCTGCTGCCCAGGAACAGCACGCCGTCCGGGTTGAGGGAGAAGCCGAACAGATCCAGGGCCTTCTTCTGCAACACGGGTTGCAGGTAGATGAGCAGATTGCGGCAGGAGATCAGGTCGATATTGGTGAAGGGCGGGTCCTTCAGCAGGTTGTGGGGGGCGAATACCACCATCTCCCGGATTTGGCGGGCGATGTGGAAATTGTCGTCCTTGCGCTGGAAATACTTGGCGAGCAGATGGGGTGCCAGGTCGGCGACGATGCTTTCCGGGTAGACGCCGTTGCCGGCCCGCTGCACCGCATCCCGGTCCACATCGGTGGCGAAGATCTTGATGTCCGCCACACGACCGATGCGCTCCATGGCCTCCCGGCTCACCATGGCCAGGGTGTAGGCCTCCTCGCCAGTGGAGCAGGCAGTCACCCAGAAGCGCAGTTCCTTGCCGCCGTTCTGCTCAATGAGGGCGGGCAGGACTTCCTCGCTCAGGTAATCCCAGGCTTCCCGGTCGCGGAAGAAGCTGGTGACGCCGATCAACAGCTCCCGATACAAGGTGTTCACCTCCACCGGGTAGCGCTCCAGGAAGCGGGCGTAATCGCGCAATTCCCGGATCTGGTTCACCGTCATGCGCCGTTCGATGCGGCGCACCACGGTGCTGGGCTTGTAGAAAGTGAAGTCCAGCTTGGAACTCTCCCGCAGCAGGGCGAAGATGCGGGTCAGGGCATCCTCGTCGGTGATCATCACCGGCGTGCCCTCCACCTTGGCGGCGTAGGGATGCTTGACGAAGGACATCAGCAGGCGCGGCATCTCCTCCGGCGCCAGGATGAAGTCGGGCAGGCCGGTGTTGATGGCGCTCTTGGGCATGCCGTCGAACTTGGCCGACTCCTCCGACTGCACCATGATCATGCCGCCCTGTTCCTTGATGGCGCGGATGCCCCGGGTGCCGTCGGAACCGGTGCCGGACAGGATGATGGCGATGGCCTTCTCGCCCTGGTCCTCGGCCAGGGAGCGCAGGTAGACGTCGATGGGCAGGTTCACACCCCGGCTCGGGTCCTGGTCGGAGAGCAGCAGCTTGCCGTGGAAGATGGTCAGGTTCTTCTTGGGCGGAATCAGATAGACGTGGTTGGCCTGGATCCGCATGCCGTCCTCGGAACGATTCACCGGCATGTGGGTGTGCTTGGACAGCAGCTCGGCCATCAGGCTCTTGTAGTCGGGGGAGAGGTGCTGCACCACCACAAATGCCAGGCCGCTGTCCGACGGCATGTTCTTGAAGAAGGATTCGATGGCTTCCAGCCCGCCGGCGGAGGCGCCGATGCAGACGTAATAACTGGGTGTGATTTTTTCCATTCCTGGCGGCTTCCGAAAAAACTAGCGGCCGAACGACGCGCACCAGCGCGCGCATTCCTCGCCCGGCATGGGCTTGGCAAAGTAATAGCCCTGGATCAGGTTGCAGCCCTGGGCCTTGAGCAATTCCAACTGGTCCTCGGTTTCCACACCCTCGGCGAGGAATTCCAGACCCAGGTGGCGCGCCATGGTGATGATGGTGTTGACGATGGCCAGATCCTTGCCGTCATGGGGCAGGCCGTCGACGAAACTCTTGTCGATCTTGACGATGTCGATGGGGAAATTGCGCAGCCGCCCCAGGGAGGAATGGCCGGCCCCAAAATCGTCCAGGGCCACATGGGCGCCCATGCTCCGTATCTCATCAAGGCTTTCAACGATGGCATCGGGATGATGGCGGAAGTGTTCTTCGGTAACTTCCACCACCAGCCGGTCCGCCGTCATGCCAGCATCATCCAGAGCTTCCTTCAACCAGTTGACCCGCATGCGATGCAGTTGCTGGGGTGAAAGGTTGACGGAAAGCCAGAGGGAATCCGCCCCGGGAAATGTCCAGCCGCGCACCTCCCTGCTGGCGGTGGCGAACAC
This sequence comes from uncultured Thiobacillus sp., assembly GCA_964513695.1. Classification (GTDB taxonomy): domain Bacteria; phylum Pseudomonadota; class Gammaproteobacteria; order Burkholderiales; family Thiobacillaceae; genus PFJX01. The sequence continues at coordinate 2,625 of CAZEOR010000052.1, read as the reverse complement.
CCAGCGCGCCACGTCGTGGCCCAAGCCCAGATCTTCCAGGATGGGGATGAACTCCAGTGGTGATATCGCGCCGTCCGGCCCATTCCAGCGCAACAGGGCTTCCACGCCCACCACGCGGCGATGCTCCGCGTCCACCACCGGCTGGTAGACCAGGCTCAATTCCTCCTTGCGCAAGGCGCCGCGCAGAGCGGTTTCCATGGATACCCGGCGCACCACGCGCGCGTTCATCTCCGTGGAGAAGAAGGCATGGCCGTTACCGCCGTTGTGCTTGGCGTGATACATGGCGATGTCGGCATGCTTGACCAGGTCGCTATAGGTATCGCCATCCTGGGGATGCACGGCGATGCCGATGCTGGTTCCGGTCGCCACCTCGCGCCCGCCCAGATAGAACGGCCGGGACAATTGTTCGCGAATGCTTTCGGCTACCCGCCTGGCGGTATCCATGGCGGCGGCGTGATCCTCCATGTCGGCCAGCACAACGGTGAATTCGTCGCCGCCCAGCCGCGCCACCGTGTCGTGGGCGCGCACCACTTGGCGCAGCCGGGTGGAAACCTGCTGCAGGAGCAGGTCGCCGGTCTGGTGCCCCAGGGTGTCGTTAATGGACTTGAAACGATCCAGGTCCAGGTAGAGCAGCACAACCGGCCGGCCGTCCCGGTGGGAACGGATCAGGGCATGTTTCAGGCGCTCCACGAACAGGGTGCGGTTGGGCAGGTCGGTGAGGTTGTCGTAGAAGGCGAAGCGCTCCACGTCCTGGCCGGTGCGCTTGTGGTCGCCGATGTCGCTGAAGATGCCGACGAAGTGGCGGATCTCACCTTCGCTCCCGCGCACCGCGCTGATCTTGAGCCACTCCGGATAAATCTCGCCGTTCTTGCGCCGGTTCCAGATCTCCCCCATCCAGTCGCCGGTATGCATCAGGCGATCCCACATTTCCTTGTAGAAATCGCCATCGTGGCGGCCAGAGGCAAGCACCGCCGGCGTCTTCTCCACCACTTCTTTTTCAGCGTAGCCGGTGACCACGGTGAAAGCCCGGTTCACACGCTGAATGCGGCCCTGGGAATCGGTGATCACCACACCCTCGTTGCTTTCCTCGAACATGGTGGCGGCCAGGCTTTTCTGCTCCTCGGCAGTTCTGCGCTCGCTGATGTCCTGGGCACCGAGGCGGTAATGGGAACGGCCGTTGACCCGGTCCACCGCCAGGGTGAAGAGAACCGGCGTGCTGCCTTCGCCACGCCGGAACAGGGCCAGTTCCATAGACCCCATCTTGCGGCCGGCGGCCACCTCGACCAGGAACATGTCGAATTTCTCCCGGTCCTCGGACGGCACATAAAGACGCAAGGGTCGATGCAGGAGATTGGCGCGGTCCTCATCGAGGAACTGGCAGGCGGTGAAATTGGCTTCCTCGATGGTGCCGTTGTGGTCCAGCAGGAAATAGGCTACCGGTGCGAAATCGAACAGATCCTGATAACGCCGGCCGGCCTCGGCCAGGGCATGATGGGCCTCACGCAGTTCCTCGTTCTGGGTGCGGAGTTCTTCCTGGTGAAGATGCAGATCCTCGACGACCTGCATGTGTTCGGTTTCCAGTGTCGCCAACTCGACGATGCGGCGATGAGCGGCGCGCAATTCGAGGGGCAACTCGCACTGCTCGCATTCCTCGGCTCCATCCTCATCAAATGCCACGATTCTTCTCCTTCTTTTTGCACCGGCGCATCACCCCAGGTGGGGTCCGCATCGGCGTTTGCGGCAATCGGAAATGACCGGGCGGATTCTAAGTAGTCGAAACCCCCGGTGACAATCACCAATCAACCTGAATGCCGCGCTCAGAGCGGCAATTCATCTAGGGGAATACCCTTTTCCGGCAATTTGTGCGCATCACCCGCCTTCCCGGATAGGCCCCCCGGTATCATTCCATTTTTCACGAACAAACGGCTTCCGCCGACACCCGAATCCCATGGCCCAATACGTGATGTCCATGCTCCGCGTGAGCAAGATCGTTCCCCCCAAGCGCCAGATCATCAAGGACATCTCCCTGTCCTTCTTCCCCGGCGCCAAGATCGGCCTGCTCGGCCTGAACGGCTCCGGCAAGTCCACCGTGCTCAAGATCATGGCCGGCGTGGACAAGGAGTTCGACGGCGAGGTCCAGCGCCTGGCCGGCATCTCCATCGGCTACCTGCCCCAGGAGCCGGAACTGGACCCGGACAAGACCGTGCGCGACGAAGTGGAGGCCGGTCTGGGCGAAGTCATGCAGGCCAGGCAGAAACTGGAAGAGGTTTACGCCGCCTACGCCGAGCCGGACGCCGACTTCGACAAGCTGGCCGAGGAACAGGCCCGCCTGGAAGCCATCATCGCCGCCTCCGGCAGCGACGCCGAGCACCAGATGGAGATCGCCGCCGACGCCCTGCGCCTGCCCGCCTGGGACGCGGTCATCAAGAACCTGTCCGGCGGCGAGAAGCGCCGTGTCGCCCTGTGCAAGCTGCTGCTGCAGAAGCCCGACATGCTCTTGCTGGACGAGCCCACCAACCACCTGGACGCGGAATCCGTGGAATGGCTGGAACAGTTCCTGGTGCGCTTCCCCGGCACCGTGGTGGCCGTCACCCACGACCGCTACTTCCTCGACAACGCCGCCGA
>CAZEOR010000051.1:0-11509 GCA_964513695.1 uncultured Thiobacillus sp. | reverse complement strand
CGTGCCCTTGTTTTCAGGCTTGAGCAGGGTGTCCACGGTGCCGGCGGGCAGGGCACCCAGGGCGCCCGCCATGGGATTCTTGCAGTCGATGAAGGAGGCGCCCGCCGCCAGAACCTGCCTGGCTTCGTCGATGCCGGTGATGCTGGCCAGCCAGCCGGTCATGCCGCCACCACCTTCTTCGCCTTCTCTGCCGCGATGCGTTCCCGTAGCCAGCCCCAGGCCTCCAGTTCGCGCGGTCCGGCGGTCTTGTCGATGGCGATGGCCAGGTAATCCATCTCCCGGTCCACCTTGTCGGCGGGCAGCATGGCCAGGCGGCTGACCAGGATGCAGGCCTCGATGACGGCGGCCTGGGCCCGGTTATGGCCGGGGAAGGGGGCGTGGTTGAAGACGGCCACTTCCTGGCACAGGAAGCGGGGCCGCGCCGGGTCGTCCTCCACCCGGGCGACTTCCAGTTCCACGTGGCTGAGGGCGCCGGCGAGGCGGCCGCAGGCGATGCGTTCGCAGGGCAGCAGGGGCCAGTCGCGGCGGCCGGTGAGGCAACCGGCGAAGACGCGCACGTCGTCGCTGTGGCTCAGCGCCGCAAGTCCGGTGGCGCGCAGGTTGTCCAGGGTGCGGGAGGGGTGGAAGGGGGCGAGGACGATGAATTCGCCTTCCCGGCGGAAACCCAGGGGCGCGAGATGGCTGCCGCCGTCCGGGGTGGCGGTGGTGAGGAGGGCTTCTTGGATCAGGCTCATGGTTCGGGGGAGTTACTCCCCCCTTTGGAAAAGGGGGGGTGGGGGGGATTTTCAGGGGGCTTTGACGCGGGTGCTGACGACGAATCCCCCCTCCCCCCCTTTTCCAAAGGGGGGGAAGGCATGCGAGTGCTGCCGGGGCCGCACTGGACCTTGAGGTCGTCGTGCCGGCGCGGGCCCATGCAGCCCCAGGCCAGCTCCTCGTCCTGGTTGTAGCGCTTGCCCAGTTGCCAGGCGATCTGGGCGCGGGCCAGTTCGACGCCCAGGTAGAAGGCGTGGCCGCCGTCCCCTTCCAGTTTGAGATGGGGCCAGAGCTCGAAGGGATCACCGGCGGTGTGCAGACCGTCCCGGTTGTAGACGTGCACGCCCGCCGCGCTGACCTGGACGCGGAAGCTGGGGTCCTTCACCGCGCCGGCCATCGCGGCGATGTCTTCCGCGCCGTAGGGAAAGGGTTTGCGCTGGCGCAGGCCGAGCAGGGCATCGGAAAAATCCCGGGGCAGGCTTTGCGCGTCCTTCGCCGCGAACATCATGCGCCGCGCCGCATCGATCTCCCGCACCGCGCTGCGGCAATGGGGGCTGACCTGGGTGGTGAGCAGGGCGCGGATATCCAGTTCCGCCATGATCCCCAGCAGCAGGGCGTGGATGCCGGCGCTGTCGGCGTCGGTGAGTTCGGAGACGTTGCCGGTGCCCATGAGGATTGCCGCTGCTGGCTTGCGCCGCCGCAGCTCGTGGTAGCGGGCGATGGAAGCGGCGAAGCCGAAGGGCAGCGGGTCCAGGATGGGATCGGCGAGATAGGCGCGGCCCTTCGCCTCCAGCTTTTCCATGGACGCCACCAGATCGTCCAGGTCGCCGTGGCGGGCGGGGATCAGCACCGGCGTGGAGGCGACCTCGTCGGCCAGATGCAGGGTCTCGCCGGTGAGGGAGAGCAGGTAGTCGGCGCCGGCGCGGCCGCCGCGCAACAGTTCGTCCGGGTCCAGGGAATCGACGCTGACGGCGTAGCCCGCGGCCTTCAGGGCCTGGACGCTTTCCTCCAGATGGGGAAAGGGCGTCTGCGGCAGGCCGCCGATGTCGATGACGTCGGCGCCGTCGGCGGCGTAGGCGGCGGCCTGGGCCAGGATGGCCTCCACGGACATGCGCGGGGCGTCCACCAGCTCGGCGAAGATGCGCACGCCGTGGCGGGACAGGTCCGGGGCGGCGCGCTGGCGGCCGAAGAATTCCGGCAGGTCCATGAGTTCGTCCGGGCCGCGCTCGACGGGAATGCCGAAGTGGCCGGTCAGGGCGTCCAGGTCGCCCCGGCAGCGGCCGGGCACCAGGATGCGATCGGCCCGGCCGGCGTCCTCCAGGCGGCGGCGGATCATGTCCGCGGTCATGAGGGCGGCCACTTGCACGCCCAGCACCCGCACATCCCAGGTGAAGCCGGCCTCGCCCTCGCCGCCCAGGCCGCTCAGCACCCGCTTTAGCTGGGGCTCGGCGAGGCGCCCGGTCAGGAACAGGATGTGTTCAGGCATGTCAGTTCCGTACCGCCGTTCCGAAGGAACTGACCTCCCCCTCGGGGGGGTGCGAGCATGGCGAGCCAGGGGGTCGTTTCATTTCAGGCGCCGGTCGATGGCGGCCTTCAGCGCGTCGATGCTTTCCGCCACGGTGGTGTAGGGATAGGTCTTCAGGCGTTGGGTGTTTTCCAGGTCGATGGGCCGCGGATACAGGGTGACGGTCTGGCCCGGCGCCTCGGTGACCACGGTGGGTTCGCAGTCGCAGGCGAACACGATGCTGGGCACCCGGCATTTGCCGGCCTGGGCATAAAGGTTGGTGACCAGGGTGTCGGAGATGCCGGCGACGCACTTGGCCACGGTATTGGAGGTGGCCGGGCCGATGATCAGGGTATGGTAATGGCCGCTGTAGAGGAAACCCACCGGCACGCTGCTGGCGGTGTGGTCCTGGTAGACACGATGCTTCTCGCGCAGGGTCTTCAGCGGGATGCCGTACATGCTGAGCACCTCGTCCGCCGCCTTGGTGACGAACAGGTCCACGTCCGGCAGGCTGTCGATGATTTCCAGGCTTTCCCGGAGGTAGTGGCCGGAGCCGGTCAGGCCCCAGGCGATGCGGGGCGCCTCGGGAGGCTTGCTCATGACAGGCGGTGGCGCGAGACGCCCCACTGGCGGTCGGCTTCCTTCACGCCCACTTCCAGAAGGCGCACGCCGGCGGCCAGGTTCTCCCGGCGCCGGGATTCGGTCAGGCGCCCGCCGATGTGGAAGGCGATGAGTTCCGCGGTGGCGTTGGCGATGGGCAGCACGGCTCAGCCCGCCTTCTCGACGAGCCAGAAACGCTTGCCGAAGCTGCTCACCTTGATCAGGCCGTCTTCCTCGGCCAGATTCACCACCGGGCTGTTGCCGGGCAGGATGACGCGGTCGTACAGTTCCTGGCAGATGTCCCGGGCCAGGCGGGTCAGGGCGACGAAATCCAGCACATAGCCTTCACCCGTGTCGTCGCCGTGGGCGACCACGCGGGTGTGGAAGTTATGGCCGTGCAGGTTTTCGCACACCTGGCCGTAGGTGATGAAGTGGGCGGAATTGAAGCCCAGGTCGGCGGGTTCGACCCAGGTGGCGAAAGGCGAGGACGACAAATCATTCCTCCCCTTCGATGCGGATGTTGAGGTTTTTCATCTTGCGGTAGAGGGTGTTGCGGCTGATGTTGAGGTTCTTCGCCGCCAGGGTGACATTCCAGCGGCACTTTTCCAGATTCTGCAAAATGGCGCCCCGTTCCGCGCTTTCCAGGGCGGTGAGTTGGGTGTCCACTCCCGGGGTGCCCGGAGTGCCATGGGCAGCCGGGTGTTCCTGACGCGGCAGGCTGGGGGAGAGCCGGCTGATTTCCTCGGGCAGATCGTGCACGGTGATCTCGGCGCCGTCGCGCAGGGCCAGGGCGATGCGCAGCACATTGCGCAACTGGCGGATGTTGCCCGGCCAGGCATAGGCCTCCAGTTGGCGCAGGGCGGCTTCGCTCAGGTTCACGCTATCCTCGCCGGCGCATTCCTGGGCCAGGATATGGCGGATCAGCTCGCGCTTGTCCTGGCGCTCGCGCAGCGAAGGCAGGTTGAGGGTGATGCCCTGGAGCCGGTAATACAGGTCTTCCCGGAAGCGGCCGTCCGCCACCAGGGATTTCAGATCCCGGTGCGTGGCGCTGATCAGCTTGATGTCCACCTTGACCGGCGTCTCGCCGCCCAGGGGTATGACCTCCCGCTCCTCCAGCACGCGCAGCAGGCGGGCCTGCAACATGATGGGCATGTCGCCGATCTCGTCGAGGAACAGGGTACCGCCGCTGGCCTGGAGAATCTTGCCGCGGCGGCCTTCCCGGTTGGCGCCGGTGAAGGCGCCGGCCTTGTAGCCGAACAGTTCGCTTTCGATCAGGGATTCCGGGATGGAGGCGCAGTTCACCGCGACGAACGGGCGGTTGGCGCCGCTCTGCTCGCAGTGGATGGCCTGGGCGAAGATTTCCTTGCCTGTACCGGTCTCGCCCGAGAGCAGGATGGGAATGTCCCGCGCCAGTACGCGTTTGGCGCAGCGCACGTTGTATTCCATGCTCTGATCGCCGAATTGCAGGTCGTCCAGGCGCACCGTCTTGGCATCGACTTGGCCCGAGGCGTTGGTGGCAACCCGACGCGACGGCGGGGCAAGGGGCACGTTACGGGTTTCCGGCGGCCGAACCAGGCCGAAGAATCGGTTGCCGTGCTTGGCCTCGTAGAGGGGCACCGGGTTGAGCCAGCCCTGGGTCTTGCGCCCAAGCAGCGCCGCCATGTTGGTGTTGAACAGTTCCGGCAGCATGCGGCCGACCAGATCGCGTGGCTTCTTGTATCCCAGCTGGAACAGGGCGCTACGGTTGGCGGCCAGGATGCGGCCCTCTTCGTCCAGGGCCAGGGCGCCTTCCCATAGGGTGCCGATGAACTCGGGGCGGCTGTGGAAGCGCAGCGCGTACTGTTCCCGGAAACGGCACAGGAAGGCCCGGTTCTCGATCATCTGGGCCGACATGTTGACCAGCACCAGGGTGTGTTGCTGGGCCATGTGAGAGAAGCTGGAGGCATCCAATACCGCCAGCAGACCACCCTCATGATCGAAGATGGGGGCGGCGGAACAGGTCAGTCCGACGTTGCGGGTCAGATAGTGTTCGTTGTGGTGGACCAGGATCGGCCGCTGTTCGATGGCGCAGGTGCCCATGCCGTTGGTACCCTGGTGCCGCTCGCTCCAGAACGCGCCTTCAACCATGCCGCATTCGGCGGCGGATTCGGTAAAGGAAGGGTCGCCCAGATAATCCAGCACCACCCCCTCCCGGTCGGTGAGCAACACGGAAAAACCCGAGCCGGACAGTTGCTGGTAGAGGGTGGCCATCTCGCCCTGGGCGATGGCGCGCAGGCGTGCCAGAGGGTCCTGGCGATCCTTGAGTTCGCGGGAACCCAGGATGACGACCGGTTCGTCACGTACCGGGTCCAGGCCGAATTCATGGGCGCAACGGTTCCACGACCGGGCGATGGCGGGCATCACCTCCACCGGCTCCATCGCGCCACCGATGCCGACCACGGCGCTCACCATACGGGCATGTTCCAAGATTTCCTGCCTTTCCATCGCACCATCCTCGCAATAGCAATATCCACGCCAGACTGGTTCGATGGGGGTTGTTCTGAAGGCTTGGCGTGTCAAGAAACCCCGGCGAGGGCTTGGTAGCGGAACCCTGTGGCAAAGCGCGTTGCAGCCCTGACTGCCCGCGCAAGATGGGTCCGGCAGTTCCCGAGTATCTCGCTCAACCATCAATATACCTAACCTGACAGCGAACGTGAGACAAACTGTCCCGAATCCGGGACACAGGCATCGCTTTACCGGCGACCGGCCCGGGAATCCCGGACGGCACGCTTCCTGCTATTCAGTTTTCGATACCCTTTTCGGATACCGCCATGAAAGTTCTCCGCCACCTGCTGCTTGGCCTCCTGTTCGCGTCCGGCCTGGCCCGCGCCGCCGCTCCCGACACGTCGGCCCCCCTGGGCGGCGACTTCACGCTGCACACGCCGGCCGGCAAGCCGGTTTCCCTGGCATCCATGAAGGGCAAGGTGGTGCTGCTCTACTTCGGCTTCACGTACTGTCCCGAGATGTGCCCGACGGAACTGCTCCAATTCCAGCAGTTGCTCGGCAAACTGCCGGCGAACAAGCGGAAGCGGGTGCAGCCCGTGTTCGTCAGCGTGGACCCGGCGCGGGATACACCGGATGTGCTGGAGCCTTACATCGCCCATTTCGGTGGCGGCATCCTCGCCCTGACCGGCAAGGAGGAACAGTTGCGCAAGGTGGCCGCCCAGTACGGCGCCCACTTCCGTTACGTGCCCACCGGATCGAGCTATACGGTGGACCACACGGTCAACACCTACGTGGTGGATCCGCAAGGCAAGTTGGTACGGGTGTTCATGTACGGCTCCTCGACCAAGGACATGGCCGAGTATGTGCTCTCGCTGCTGCCGGACTGAGGAAGCGCCAGTCCATGCGCCGTCCAATGGAGTCCGGTGAAACTGGCCTGCCCGACAGGGATCGAACCTGTAACCCCCAGCTTAGAAGGCTGGTGCTCTATCCAATTGAGCTACGGGCAGATTGATGTCCCGGTGGTTCGGGCCGTTTGATGCCGGGATTTGATCGTGGTCGGGGTGAGAGGATTCGAACCTCCGACATCTTGCTCCCAAAGCAAGCGCGCTACCGGGCTGCGCTACACCCCGACGGGGGTCGGGAAATGTAACCAGCCCCCCGGGAAAAAGCAACGCCGGCACGATGGGCTTGGCTAGAATATGAGGCTTCCAACACCGCTTCCCATCGCGCCATGACTGCCCGCATCCTCGACGGAAAATCCATTGCCGACGCCCTGCTCCAGGACATCAAAGGCCAGGTTACGCGACGGGCCGCCGCCGGCCAGCGCATCCCCGGCCTCGCGGTCATCCTGCTGGGTGGCGATCCGGCCTCCTCCATCTACGTGCGCAACAAGCGCCGGGCCTGCGAGATTGCGGGCGTGCTGTCCATCTCCCACGATCTGCCGGAAAGCACCACCCAGGCCGAGCTGCTGTCCTTGATCGAGCGGTTGAACAACGATCCCAGCGTGGACGGCATCCTGGTGCAGGCGCCGCTACCGAAGCACATCGACGACGAAACCGTGGTGGAAGCGATCCGCCCGGACAAGGACGTGGACGGCTTCCACCCCTACAACATCGGCCGTCTGGCGACGCGCCGGCCGGTGCTGCGCTCCTGCACCCCCTACGGCGTGATGAAGCTGCTGGAAGCCACCGGCGAATCTCTGCGCGGCAAACACGCCGTGGTGGTGGGCGCCTCCAACCACGTGGGCCGCCCCATGGCCCTCGAACTGCTGCTGGCCGGTTGCACCGTCACCGTCTGCCACTCCGCCACCCAGGACCTGCCCGGCCACGTGGCCCAAGCCGACCTGGTAGTCGCCGCCGTGGGCAAGCCGGAAATGGTGAAGGGCGCCTGGATCAAGGAAGGCGCCATCGTCGTCGACATCGGCATCAACCGCCTGGACAGCGGCAAACTGGCGGGGGACGTGGAATACGCGGCGGCGGCGGAACGGGCGTCCTGGATCACGCCGGTGCCGGGGGGCGTGGGGCCGATGACGGTGGCGACGCTGTTGCAGAACACGCTGGAAGCCTGTTTGAGACATTCCTTCTGACAAATGTCCCAACGCTGGAAACTAGCTTTAATCGTCGGTTCCATCGTACTCGCAGCATTGTGCTTTGCTCCTGTTCGCCACTTCTGTGGGGAAGATGACGAAGCCCAAAAACGATTTGAGGTCGTTCTTGGGCATGCATTTAACGGTGATGCCTCTGCGATCAGGCAACTCTATGACAAGTCAGCAGCAGAGGGCGATATGTATGGCACCCACCAATGGGCGCTATTAGGCGCGATCCAAGGTGACACAGCGCTAGCAGATATTTATTTGAACCAATACAAATCATTGCCTGACAACGTAAAAGAGTCTGATTTGGCCATCCTCAAGAAAAATGCATCAAATATCGGCGCCAGCCAATTAATCAGGATTATTGAAAAAAGATAGCGCCGCATGGCTTCATTAGGCGGATTACGCCTTCGATTCAACAGCCCGCCACGTCTCCCCACCACCACCGTTGTTATCCCCTCTGAGCCGCCTCGTTCAGGCCAAGGGCTGGGGGGCTTTCGGCGAGTACTGTCTGAGCCCCGCAGGGGCGAGTTACGCAGCCGCCCCAGGCCTTGGCCTGAACGAGGGAACCCGAAGGGAGGCGATGTGGGGGCGTGTACAGGTCAAGGACATTGGTAACAGAAGAGTTCACAGACATGGGTTACACCTTGAGTGATGGGATGGACTCCCCCCGCCTTTGTGCTAGTTCTAAGCACAACTGGTTTCCCAGGGGTGGGGGATCAGGAACCGACGAAAGGAGTCTGCCATGAATGCTAGTACAACCGTGGCCGTTGACCTGGCCAAATCCGTGTTCCAGCTCGCCGTCGCCGATGTTGCCTGGAAGGTGGTCGAATCGCACCGCCTGACCCGGTCCCAGTTCGAGCGGTTCTTCGACAACCGCGCCGTCGATCTGGTCATCATGGAAGCCTGCGGTTCCGCCCACTATTGGGGTCGCCGTCTGGCCGGCCTGGGCATCCGGGTCATGTTGCTGCCCGCCGCCTATGTGCGCGCCTACGTGAAGCGCAACAAGACCGATGCCGCCGATGCCCGCGCCCTGCTGGAAGCCGCCCGCGCTTCCGACATGGTGCCGGTGCGCATCAAGTCCGAGGAGCAGCAGGCCTTGCAGGGGCTGCATCGCATCCGTTCCTTGTGGATGGGTACCCGCACCAGCCGCATCAACGCCCTGCGCGGCTTCTGCCGGGAGTTCGGCCTGGTGGTGCCCCAGGGGGCGCGGACCGGGGTGGAGGCGATTTCTCGGGCGCTGGCCGATCCCCATGTGGAAATCCCCGGCCTGATCCGGACTTCCATGGCTTTGCTGATCGAGGAGATCCGTCTCCTGGAGCAGCGCATCGCCCAGTTGGAGCGGGAACTGACGGAGGTGGCCCGGCATTCGCCGGCCTGTGTGTCCTTGTTGACCGTGCCGGGCATCGGCCTGTTGACGGCGACGGCCATGGTGGCAGCCACCGGCGGCAGCGTTTCCCACTTCAAAGATGCGCGCCACTTCGCGTCCTGGTTCGGCCTCACGCCTCGGGAGTTCTCGTCGGGCAACAGCCGGGTGCTGGGGCGTATCTCCAAGAAGGGGGATCGCTATCTGAGGATGTTGCTGACCCACGGCGCACGGGCGGTGCTGCGGGCGGCAAGCGTGGCGAAACAGACCCAGCGCCACCTGGATGGCTTGCGCGAGTGGGCGTTGGCGGTCCAGGGGCGGACGAACCACAACAAGGCGGCCTGTGCCCTGGCCAACAAGCTGGCGCGCATCTGCTTCGCGGTGCTGCGCGATGCCTCGCCCTATGGGCAGCCCAGCCCACGTGAGTTCAACAAGAAGTCCAACCGCACCGCCTTCGCGGTCGCGGTTTAGGTTTGGCAAGGAGATCGTGTTGTTCCCCTCCCCGCGTTTGCTTTGAGACTGATCGCCCATCATGGCCAATAGGGTCGCACCCACACGGACTGACGCCGATAACCCTGCCGGCTCGAAAGCAGCCGCTTGTAACGATTGGCGCGCCGTGGGCAGATTCCATGTCGGCACGGGTCATCCAGAACCCACTCACGATGCCGGATATACGACTGCATGCGTTCCCTCCCGGCCAAATCTATCGGTCAGTTTCCTTGTTTTTGGGGGGAGTCCATATATGCCGGGTTAGGAGTCAGATTTCGAAGATTGCGCAAAGAGTTCATTGATCTCTTTATCCAACTCGGCTGCAAGTTGTACCCGTCGGCGGCTTTCGTGAAGCTGCTCTGTTGGATCAAAAACCTCCCAATCCCAGTCAATGTCGTGGACTAGTCCTGATACCGCAGAGAAGCGGCAAAGAATCTCGAAGTTTTCGCGTGTATTCAGATTAAGGTTGACATACCACCCATTGCTCAGACGATGGTAATTTGATTGCGTATCCGCGAGCGCTGGCGACTTACGAAAGAGTTTGGCAGGTGTTCTTGCGAAATAGTTTCTAGCTGCGCCATCTGGGCCTCGGCGTTTTCCAACGCCGACGTACCCCGTTGTTTCCCAGCGAACATCAGTGAAAATCTCAGGATTCACTTCAGCGAAGCGCTCGACGAGCCAAATGTAGGCACCACGCGCGGAATCAAACTCTTGTTCCTTGTCACGAAAACGCGCGATGGTCGCGCGGCTACCACCGCGTCGGGTTCGAGGCTTGTCCCAAGCCGGAAATCGAGCGTCGAGGCTATCCTTTACCTCACGGGCGTAATCGGTCTTGCCTTGTTGGAGGCAGTTTCGCAGAAGCTGCTCGAGTTCTGCGCGAGAGTAGGCCGCCAATCTTGCACAGAACTGTTCGAGTGATACCGGCATTTCTGACTCCTAACGCCAGCTTAACGGGCGGCCGGCATTTTGGCCGTCCCGGTTGAAGCGCAAGTTAGCGCCCTCGCATGTCACTATCTACCCCGGCAGTCAAGGTTGCTTCCACAATGATCCTTGAGTTCGGAGATACGACGTTTCAGCTTATCCAACCTACAGCTTTCCCCGACTTCCAATTTTGTAAATGAGCTACCTATATGCATTAGGTCGTAGCGAGCTTTGCAGTCAAGCTGATAAAACGTTACCCAAGCGCGTTGAGCTTTGATGAGATCAGCCTTGGTGTTCTCGTCGTCAATTGACTTCAGCAACTTTTTGTAAACGACGTTAAGTTCTCTATCGGCATTCTCAATTTCTCTGTCCCACTGTGCTGTAAAGCACTCTGTATCGACATTGCCGGGTTCATCTCGGCACTCGACCGCAAAGGCCCAGGAGGGCAGGAGGAGTGCAATTAGGAACGTAATGAGCGAGCGCATATTTTGAGAGGGCTAACGTGGAGTTGAGGGGGCTGCGCGGCTTCTTGCGCAGCTCCCCTCGAACGCAGGGTTATGCGTCATATGCTCACCTGACGGAGTTTATCGGCCAGTTTGTTGACCATGTCCTCAATACCTTCGCCATTCGGCAAGTACTTCAGTATGCGATGGTGCGCCATATCAAACGGTACATCATCGAGTGACTGAGAAATGGGAACTACATGTTTGCCGAGAGTATGGGCAATGCCAGTTTCGTACATTACATTTGGGTTCTTTCCGGTGAAATCGACTACCACTACATGAGCCCTGAAGATTAGATTGAAAATGTCTTGGATGACAGTACTTTCCTCCCATATATCGTCTACCCGAAGACACCGATAACCAGCCGCGCTGCAAGCGCGGCGAATCCCTTCATGCACTGTGTTGAACGCTGCGTTGAACGGCATCATGACTGCGACCAAGTCGGTTTCGATGGCGGTGCTCTCGGGAACCTGAAAAACACTCGGAGCAAAAGTGATCTTGCGTTCAGATGGCTTGGCGGAAATGAACTGGCTCTCTTCTGGGTATTTCTCCGCGACGTGCTTCTCAAAGATTGCGAAGGCGTTCTCGTCTAGCTCGGCAATACGTTTGATTATGGTGAGAGCGTTTCCTGCGTAGTCCTCGTCGCCCCAGGAGAGACTGCGCAATAGTCGCGGGTGCCTGGAAATTAGATCGGAATAGCCAGTGAGCAGACCGACTTCTTCCCAGTCGCCAGCGTTAAAGTCAGCGACCACACGTTCCCGTAACGCGAGGATTCTTTTCCCAAGATCGTAATCAAC
>CAZEOR010000050.1:0-11510 GCA_964513695.1 uncultured Thiobacillus sp. | reverse complement strand
CAGGAAACCTCCAAGCGCATCAAGCGGCTGGGCGAATCGTCCCAGGAGATCGGCGAGATCGTCGACCTGATCTCGGATATCACCGAACAGACCAACGTGCTGGCCTTGAACGCCGCCATTCAGGCCGCCGCCGCCGGCGATGCGGGCCGGGGCTTCAGCGTAGTGGCGGAAGAAGTGCAGCGCCTGGCGGAACGCTCCGCCCAGGCCACCCGCCGGATCGGCGCCATCGTAAAAACCATCCAGAGCGACACCCAGGACGCGGTGAACGCGATGGAATCCTCCACCCAGGGCGTGGTGGAGGGAACCACCCGCTCGGACGCGGCCGGCAAATCCCTGGCCGAGATCGAGGCGGTGTCGGACGAACTCGCCAGCCTGATCCAGAGCATTTCCGATGCCACGCAAGCCCAGGCCGGCACCGCCCAGCGTATCGCCAGCAACATGCGCCAGATTCTCGACGTGACCGAGCAAGCCTCCGACGGTGCCCGGCGCAGCGCGGATTCCATCGGCGAACTGTCCGTGTTGTCCAACGAGTTGAAGGTGTCGGTGTCCGGCTTCAAGCTGTGAATCGAGAATAGGGAAACATGCCATGAGCACGGAATTGGAGTTCGATCTCGGTCCGCTCACCTGGGTCAAGGTTGAGCTGGACAATGCCCTGGAAGCGGCGCGGACCGCCCTGGCGGATTGGAACGGCGAAGACATAGACCCCCTCAAGGCCGCTGCCGCCCATCTGCACCAGGTCTATGGCGCGCTCCAGATCGTCGATCTCCAGGGTGTGTCTCTGGTGACTTCCGAGGTGGAGCGCCTGCTCTCGGACATGACAACCCAGCAGGACAAGCGCAGCAAAGATACGGTGGATACCGTGATTCGGGCCATCGCCGTTCTCAAGGGCTACCTGGATGGTTTGATGGCCGGCGCCCCGCATGCGGAACTCAAGCTCGCGCCCATCTACCAGGAAGTCATGGCCCGCCGCGGCGGCGAGCCGCCTGCACCCAGCGAGTTGTTCTATCCGGATACCAGCGTGCGTGCGATACGCCCGGAGCCCGAATTACCCATGGATGAGGAGGCGCGGACCCGTGCCATCCGCGCGGCGCGGGGACAGTACCAACGCGGCCTGCTCATGTTCCTTCAGAACAAGGATGCCATGGCCGGCCTGATGCAGATGGATCAGGCGGTACGCCAGGTGGAGCGCTTGGCGCCCGGTCCCGCCCAATACACCTTCTGGTGGACCGCTTCCGGCCTCATGGAAATGCTGCGTCGCGGCGGGATTCCGACCGACTACTGGCTCAAACGTCTGTGCGGCCGCATCGACATGCAGATGCGCAGGCTCATGGAAGGCTCGCGTCAACTGGCGGAACGACTGTTCCGGGATGTCCTTTACTATGTCGCCCAGGATGACATGCCCAGCGGGCGTGGCGCCGAGGCTCGGGAACGGTTCCAGCTGCAACATTACTTCCCGGCGGAGATGTCCGCCCCATTGACAGACCAGTTGAACCAGCTGGCCACCCTGAAGGACAACCTGGGGACCGCCAAGGATCATTGGATCCGCTACTGCGCGGGCCGTACGGAAAGCCTGGAGCCCTTCCAGCATGCCGCCCTGGCGGTGTTCGAAGCCTCCACTCGTCTGGGCAATGGTGCCATGCAGACCCTGACCCGCATGGTCCAGGCTGTCGCCAAGCGCCTGCCTGGCGTGGCCGATGCCACCCAGAACGAGGCACTGCAACTGGAAATGGCCACCGCCCTGCTCCTGGCCCTCAACGCCGCCGAGCATATCAAGACCCTGGGCGGTGAATTCGACCGTCAGTCCGAAGTCCAGGCCATGCGCTTGCAGGCCGCCATCGAACCCAACTTCGACAGTTCGCGCATTCCCGATGTGGACATGCTCGACGAGTTCTCACGCAAGGCCCAGGAAAAACTGGTGGTGGCCCAGGTCACCCAGGAGATCCAGGCCAATCTCAATCAGGTGGAAGAAATCCTCGACCGCTTCTTCCGCGACGCCCAGGAGCGGGCCGGACTGCCCATGGTGCCCAGCCTCATGAAGCAGATTCTGGGTGCCCTCAACATCCTGCAACTGGATGTGGCAGCGGATCTCGTCAACGAAGCCATCCGCCGCATCCAGCACTTCACCGAGCCGGATGCCCAGATCGCCCCGGAAAACCTCAACTGGGTGGCCGAAGCCTTGTCCACGCTGGGCCTGTACATGGATGCCCTGCGTTACGGCAAGGATGACAGCCGGGCTCTGGCCGGACTGCTCGCCCAGCCCGAGGTCGTCGCCGCGCCCGCCGAAAAGTCGGTGGAAACCCAGATCCGGGAAGAAACAGAACGTCTCAAGGAGTCCGTTGAACAATGGGCCGCGGCAGGCGCCGATGCGGGCCAGCGCGAAACACTCAAATCCGAATTGGGCCAGTTGGCGCGTGATGCAGACTTGGTCGGAGACGCCGGCCTGCGCAGTCAAACCGATGCCGCGCTGAAGGCGCTGAATGCGGCCACCGCCAATCCGGAAGCCGTCAAGCAGGCCATGGGCAGCCTGGGCGGAGCACACACTGCCGCCCCCGCGCCCAGCCCCGAAGCCGTCCGCCTCGCGGGCGCTTCGGACGAGGATGTGGATCGAGAGTTGCTGAGCACCTATATCGAGGAAGCCAACGAGGTGCTCGGCACCATCGCCGTGCAGGTGGCGCGGCTGCATGTCAGCCCCTACGACAAGGAAGCCTTCACCGTAGTGCGGCGCGGCTTCCACACTCTCAAGGGCAGCGGCCGCATGGTGGGTCTCAACGATCTGGCAGAACTGGCCTGGGAAGTGGAACAGACCCTCAATACCTGGTTGCGTGACGAAAAGGCCCCCAATGCCGAGATGCTCAATTTCCTGGAGGATGTTTCCAATGCATTCCAGGTCTGGGTTACGGAGCTGGAAGAGCAGGGGCAAGCCCGTGTCGTCTCCGGGCCGCAGATCCAAGCCGCGAGAAACCTGCGCGGCGCGCCGGATGTGCATACGGAGACACCGCCCCCAAAGTTTGAAGCCGGCGTCTCGGCACAAGTTGCCCAGGCCGCCGGCGACAAGAAGCTGCCGGAATCGGCCCCAGGACATGGCCAGCCAACCGATCCCCTCCCCGGTCCGGATGATGAGGTCTTGATCGGCGATCACAGCCTGCCTGCAGAACTGTTTGATATTTTCACCGGCGAAGCAGGCCAACGCCTCGCCGATCTGGGCAGTTCCCTGGCCGAAATGGGCCGGGGCCACCGACCGACCGCCTGGGAAAACTTCATCCGGGCCGCCCATACCCTGGCCGGCATTTCCCGTACCACCGGGTTCATGCCCCTGGCCGAGGCCGCGCATGAACTGGAACTCTGGGCAGGCCGCTGGCCTGACAAGACCCAGCCCCTGTCCGACTCGGCGATTCCCACCATCGAGGAAGCGATCAGCCAGCTGGCGGATAGCGTCCAGGGAATTCTGGAGCGGCGCTTCCCGGAAGCCATGCCCCAAGTTGCCGGATGGTTGGCGGCACTGGAGCAAGAAACCGCCGAAGTGGACGTGACGGAGATTTCGGACGTGGTTGCCGACGAGCCGGCACAGCGCATGGAGACTTCAGAGCCCGGCGAGGAACAGCGGTTGGCGCCGCAGAAGGAACCGGACACGCCGGAACCGGAAGCGCAGCCTGCGCCCGCACAGGCTGCCGTCGACGATCTGGACGACCAGTTGTTGCCAGTTTTCCTGGAAGAGGCGGCGGAACTCATGCCGCGTATCGGCGAATCCCTGCGCGAATGGCGCGCCGAGCCCGCCGCAGCCCAGACGCGGGACGCCCTGAAGCGTGCCCTGCATACGCTCAAGGGCTCCTCCCGCATGGCTGGGGCCATGGTGCTCGGCGAATCGGTTCACGCCCTGGAAACCCGGATCCTGGACCTGGGCGGTGCGCCCGCCACCATGGATTTCCTGGATGGGATGGAAGCGGAATATGACCGTTTCGCGGAGATCATCGAACGGCTCAAGGGTGGCGGCGGGCCGATCGAAGCGGATACCCCCGCATCGGAAACCGCCGCACTGGAGCCGGTTTCGGCCGAGCCGGAAAGTCAGGTTAGCAACGCCCCCGGCTCGGGACAGCCCGGTGAACAACGCGAGCATGTGGAAAAAACTTCCCAGCCCGCGCCTGCCATTCAGACGGACAGGGCGCTGGATGCTCCACCCATCCCGCAGCCGACCGCCTCGGTCGAGACGCCGGCCCAGGCCCCTTTGCCTCCGCCCGCCTTTGCACCACCAGCCGGTACGGCGGCACGCCGGGACGATGAAGCGCATCTACGCCAGACCCTGCGCCTCAAGTCCGACATACTGGATACCCTGCTCAACGAAGCCGGCGAGGTTTCCATCGCGCGGGCCCGGATCGAGAACGTGCTGAACGCCTACAAGCAGACCGCCCAGGAACTGGCCAGCAACGTGGAGCGCCTGCGCGGCCAGTTGCGGGAGCTGGAAATCCAGGCCGAGACCCAGATGCGTTCGCGCCTGTCCCAGGTAGACGAAAGCCACTTCGACCCCCTTGAGTTCGACCGCTTTTCGCGCTTACAGGAACTCACCCGTCTGATGGCGGAAAGCGTCAACGACGTCTCCACCGCCCAGGACAACCTGCTATCCGGCCTCAACGAGGCGGATGGCGCCCTCATCCAACAATCTCGCATG
Organism: uncultured Thiobacillus sp.; assembly: GCA_964513695.1. Classification (GTDB taxonomy): domain Bacteria; phylum Pseudomonadota; class Gammaproteobacteria; order Burkholderiales; family Thiobacillaceae; genus PFJX01. The sequence goes on along the minus strand of CAZEOR010000050.1, from coordinate 6,847 downwards.
GCGCGCACGCTGCAACAGGAGCTTATGCGCCTGCGCATGGTGCCACTCAATAATCTGGCGGAACGCCTGCATCGGGTAGTGCGCCAAGCCAGCAAGGAAACGAAACGCAAAGCCCAGTTGGAATTGGATGGCGCCCAGACCGAACTGGATCGGGCAGTGCTGGACAAGATCGCCGCTCCGCTGGAACACCTGGTGCGCAATGCCGTGGCCCATGGCATCGAAGCGCCGGCGGCGCGGGATGCCGCCGGCAAGCGGGAATACGGCGAGGTGCGTCTGGCCGCGCGCCAGGAAGGCAATGAAATCGTCCTGACCCTGTCCGACGACGGGGCCGGCGTCAATTTCCCCGCCGTCCAGACCCGGGCCGAAGCCCTGGGTTGGTTGAAGCCGGGCGAGAAAGCCACGCCGGAACAGCTCGAACAGATCCTGTTCCGCTCGGGTTTTTCCACCGCCGAGGAAGTCACCGAACTGGCGGGCCGGGGTATCGGCCTGGACGTGGTGAAGAACGAGATCGCCGGCATAGGCGGACGGGTGCGCCTGGATTCGGAAACCGGCAAGGGCAGCCGTTTCACCATCCGCCTGCCCCTCACCCTGGCCCTGACCCAGGTGGTGCTGGCCCGGGCCGGCGGCCAGACCTACGCCTTGCCCGCCAACCTGGTCACCTTGGTGCGTGAGGTGCGTGTCGATCAGATCCAGGCCCTGCACGAGGCAGGACATATCGAGTTTTCCGAGGAGACCTATCCCCTGCGCACCCTGGCGGAGCTGGTGGGGCGCAAGGCCCAGCCGGGCGAGGGGCGCTTCCGCACGGTCTTGCTGCTGAAGGCGGGCGATCAGCGACTGGCGGTCCGGGTCGATGCCCTGGAAGGCAACTTCGAAGCCGTGGTGAAGAACATCGGCCCGCAACTCGCCCGCATCGCCGGCATCAGCGGCGCCACTGTGCTGGGTGACGGCCGCGTCGCCCTCATCCTCAATCCCTTCCAGCTCGCCGAGCGAGCGCCCCAGCTCAGCGTGGAGGAAGAGGTGGCCACCACCGAGCAGGCGCCTCTCGTCATGGTGGTGGACGACTCTCTCACCGTGCGCAAATTCACCAGCCGCTTCCTGGAGCGGGAAGGTTTCCGCGTCATCGCCGCCCGCGACGGGGTGGAAGCCCTGGAGATGCTGGACGACGAGATGCCCGTCGTCATGCTCCTGGATATCGAGATGCCGCGCATGGACGGTTTCGAAGTGGCCCGCACCGTGCGTTCCAACAGCCTGATGCGGGATTTGCCCATCATCATGATCACTTCCCGCACGGCGGAGAAGCATCGTGGCCACGCCATGGAAATGGGCGTCAACGCCTATATGGGCAAGCCCTACCAGGAAGAGGAACTGCTGGCCGAGATCAAGCGGCTGGCCGGTCTGGAATTCGCCGCCTGAGTGTCCACTGAGTGTTCAGGCTGACGCCGGCGCCCCGAAGGGCGGCGGTGTCAGTGCACGGTCCAGTTCACCAGTCCGGTGTAGGCCGTGATCAGGACCACCACCCCGAACACGATGCGGTAGATCACGAAGGCCGTGAAATTGTGGGTGGCCACGAAGCGGATGAATACGCGTACCGCCAGGGCCGCGCTCAGGAAGGCCGCGACGAAGCCCACCGCGAACATGGGCAGGTCAGCCAGCGCGAGCAGTTCGCGATGCTTGACCAGATCGTACAAGGTCGCCACACCCAGGGTGGGCACCGCCAGGAAGAAGGAAAACTCCGCCGCCGCCTTGCGCGACAGGCCGATCAAGAGGCCGCCGATGATGGTGGCGCCGCTGCGCGAGGTGCCGGGGATCAGGGCGAAACACTGGGCAAATCCCAGTTTGATGGCATCGGGCCATTGCAGATCGTCCACTTCCTGCACCCGGATGACATGTTTGCGCTTTTCCGCCCACCAGATCACCAGGCCACCGATGATAAAGGCCAGGGCCACCGGCACCGGCGCGAACAGATGGGCCTTGATCGCCTTGCCGAACAGCAGGCCCAGGGCGGCGATGGGCACGAAAGCCAGGAACAGGTTGATGACGAAGCGCCGCGCTGCCGGATCGTTCGGCAGGCCCCGCGCCACCCCGGCGAACTTGGCCCGGTAGTCCCACACCACGGCCAGGATCGCCCCGGTCTGGATGGCGATCTCGAACACCTTGCCCTTCTCGTCGTTGAAATCGAGCAGATCCCCAGCCAGGATCAGATGGCCGGTACTGGAAATGGGCAGGAATTCGGTGAGGCCCTCGACGATGCCGAGGATGAGGGCCTTGAACAGGATCATGAGGTCCACGGGATGCGGCTTTCTGGATTTGTAAGCCGGCGGATTCTACCAGCCGTGCATTACGGTTTCGTCGCGCGCTCCAGATCGGCGAGCCAGGCCATAGCCTGATTCCGGTTCGCTCCGCACATTTCCAGGCTGGGCCGCAACCCACCACAGAAAGCCGGTCGCTCGGGCCGGCCGAACAGCTCACAAAGCAGTTCTCGTGTCAGGTGCGCACAGGGCATGCCGGCGGGCTTGCCGCCTGGCATGCCGGGCAGGGGCGAGGCGATGGACGGCGCGATGCAGCAAGCGCCGCAGGCCGGGCGGCAGTCCATCGCCTCCTTCCCGTCAGGGATTGTGTCCGCCATGGCCGGCTTCGGAAGAAGGCGGGAGAGGGAGGTTGGGCGATTCGATGCCATCCCGACTCAGCTCCTCCGCCGAGGCCACCCGCGCCCGGGTTTCCGGCGGATGCGGATACCAGCCCGGATCGCCCTTGCCGTCCCAGTCCTTGCGCACTTTAACCAGGGTAAACATGCCGCCCATGGTGATGGGATCGTACTGGCCGGGAGCGAAGTAGGTGGAGAGGCTGTTGGCGGGGCCGTCCATGCTCATTTCCGCCATCTCGCCCATACCGGTGGCGCCCATGCTCATGTAGCCGGGCACCAGCTTGCGCATGCGCTCGTCCAGGTCAGACAGGTCCACGCCCATGACGTTGGGAAGACCATGACCCATCTGGTTCATGAGGTGGTGGGTCATGTGGCAATGCATGGGCCAGTCGCCTTCCGCGTCGGCGACAAACTCGATGTCCCGGGTGGTTCCAGCGGGCACCAGCACGGTGGTTTCCGGCCAGCGGGCACTGGACGGTATCTCACCGCCGTCGGTACCCACCACATTGAAGTAGAAACCATGCAGGTGGATAGGGTGGTGGTCCATGGCGGACAGGTTGCCGAAGCGGATGCGTATCTTGTCGCCCAGTTTCGCCACCAGGGACTCGGTACCGGGGAAGCATTTGCCGTTCATCGTGAGCAGGTTGAAGTCGTTCATGGCCATGGGATCGGGGCGGCGGGCGCCGGGTTCGATCTTCCATTCCGAAAGCAGAATGGCGAAGTCCCGGTCCGCCCTTTCCGCCTTGGGCACGCCACGCGGGTGCACGACGATGAGGCCCATCATGCCCATGGCCATCTGGGTCATCTCGTCGTGGTGGGGGTGATACATGAGGGTGCCGCTCTGGCGGAAGGTCCACTCGTAGCGGTAGGTCTCGCCGGGCTTGATGACCGGCTGGGTGATGCCGCCCACGCCGTCCATGCCGTTCACCAGGAAGACGCCGTGCCAGTGCACCGTGGTGGGGGCGGGCAGCCGGTTGGTGACGTAGACGCGCACCCGGTCGCCCTCCACGGCTTCGATGAGGGGGCCGTGCACGCCGCCGTTGTAGCCCCAGCACCGGGCTTTCAGCCCGGGGGCGAATTCGTGTTCCACCTCCTCGGCGATCAGGTGGTAGACCTTGACCCCGTCAACGATCTTCCAGGGCAGCTTGGCGCCGCCGGGGACGTGAACGGGAGTGTAGTCGCGCCCCGGCTGTCCGGGTTCCACCCCTTTGTAGTCATGGCCGCCGCTGGAATGAATGGGCCAGCGGGCGGGGGAAGGTCCGGGCACGGTGGGTTCAGCGGCATGGGTGGAACTGGGCAGGGCGGCAGTAGCGCTGAGTCCGCCGGCGGCGGCCAGCCACTGGCGGCGGGAGAGTTGGACTTTCATCTCAGTGTCCTCCGGTCTGGCTGGCGGGTTGGGTGACAAACATGGGCCGCTGCTCGCTTCCGGCATCGAGACTGACGCCCATCTTCAGGGCTTCCAGGGCCGTGCGGGACTGCCAGTAATCGGCCAGGCCCATGACCAATTGCCGGATGGCGCTGAGTTCCCACTGTTTGAGATCGAGCAGGTGGAAGGGGCTTTTCTGCATGGCGTTGTATTCCAGCAGTGCCTGGGCCTGAGCGTCGGAAAGCAAGGGCAGCAGATTTTCGCGCAGGTTTTCCACACGATCGCGGGCGCGCTTCATGCGGCTGGCCGCTTCCCGTGCCTCTTTCGCCAGTGCCAGCTTTCTTTCAGCAATGCGTGCTTGCAGTTGGTCAGCCTCGAAGCGGGTGGCAGCGCGGCGAGCAGCACCGGTATCGAAGAGAGGAATCGACACGCCCAGGGAGGGGCCGTCTTTCCATGCGCCGGTGGTTTCCCGGTCCCAGGTCCACCCCAGTTCGACGGAGTCGGTCCAGGCCGAGCGCCTGGCGCTTTCGACTTGCCGGTTTGTGCGTTCCAGGTCGGCGTTGAGGGCAGCGAGCCTGAGATCGACTGCTTCCAGCGCTGCACTGTCAGGCGTTGCGGGGTCTTTGGCGGGCAGGCGCGGGATGTTCTCCGGCAGCTTGAGCAGACCGGGAACTCCGACGCCGAGCAGGGCGGCGAGCCGCTCCTGGCTGGTACGCGCCATCATCTCCGCATCTTCCCGCGCGTAGTGGGCATCCAGGCGTGCGGCACGGGCGGCGCCGGCAGCCATGGGCGGAATGTTGCCTGCCTGTTCCAGGCGCAGGGAAATTTCCGCTCCGAGATCCGCGGCTTCGGCCTGGTCGTTCGACAAGGACGATCCTTCCTTGTCCGCCAGATGGGTGTACCAGGCGGCCCGGCTGCGAGCGGCAAGCTCCAGGATGCCGGCAACAACCTTGAGCCGAGCGGCGGCGCGAGCATGGTCGGCGGACTCCCGGCGCGGCCCCAGGGTGAGCAGGCCCAGCGCATCCCAGGAAAGGTCGATCGTGATCGCCTTGCCCTGACTGTCGTTGGGATAGAGGACACTGGCGTGGAGGAAGGGATTTTTCAGCAGACTGGTTTGCACGGCCTGGGCTTCTGCGGCATCGAGTTCGGCAAGAAGAGCGCCGACGGCCGGGTTGTCGAGCAAAGCGATCCGGACCGCTTCATCGGCGCTTGGAACTTCGGCAGGCTCGGTAACTCGGCGCGGCAATCGCTTGTCGGTATCGAAAGCCTGCCCGGTCTTGCCGACGATGGCTTGCCGCACCGACTCGCGGGCGACCTGGGTATCCAGGCTCGCACAGCCGCCCAGAAGCAACACGACCAGGGGAACAATGGATCGCGCCATTGGGGTAAGACAGGAAGGTAGTGTCATGTAGACCTCCGTTCTGAGGGCAGGATGCATCCGGCCCGGGTTTGTGGGAACGAGGAACGGGGTCAGGCGCGAGGTGGCGGGGGCGTGGGGGCGAAGACGTGATTGTGGGGATGGGCAGGTGTCCAGGCCTCCCAGTGGAGGGCGGCCCGATGACGATCCTGCACTTGAGCGCAGGGTAGCGCGATGGCGCTGATGCAGTGGCACTGGACCTTGCCGCAACAGCCTCCCGCCTTGTTTTCGGATGCAGGCTTGCCCGGTTGGTCACCCTGGTCACCCGAGTGGCAAGGCATCGCGGGCACCTCTTGAGCCACGGCCATGGCCCAGGATTGGGTCCAGGGCAGGGAAACCAGGCTGAAGGCCAGAACCAGACGTAATAACAACCCGAGAAAATGACGCATCAGAGGCGTTTGCTTTTCTTGAGATGCTGTAGGACGAGGGTGGCGACCTGGACCCGGTTATGGAAGTTGAGCTTCTGCATGATGTTGGCCAGATGGTTGCGCACGGTGTTGTCGGAGAGATTGAGTTTGCCGCCAATCACCTTGTTGCTGAAGCCCTGAGCCACGTATTCGGCGATTTCCAGTTCCCGGGCGGAAAGCTTGCCAAGGGGATCCTCGCCGGTGCTGCGGGTGAGTTTCTGGACGACTTGGGGCGGAAAGGCGCCGGCATCCTGGAGCACGATACCGATGGCGTGGGTAATCTGTTCGGTGTCCGATGATTTTAGAAGGTAGCCGTCCACGCCCGCATCAATGGCGGCGCGGATTTCCTCGTCGCCGTCCTCCACGGTCAGCACAATGACTTTCATGCCGGCCGCCTTGAGCAGGGGCGCCACCTCCAGACCATCGCCATCGGGCAGACTGCGGTCCAGGATAACCACGTCGGCCTTGCCGCCTCCGCTTAGCCAAGCGCGAACAGAAGCCAGGTCGGCGCATTCACCCACCACACTGAAGCCTTCTTCGTTTTCCACGGAACGCCGCACACCTAGGCGCAGCAGGGGATGATCGTCGACGAGCAGGATGCGGATGGAGTCCATGGGCGGGGCGTCGAGTTACGGTCCGATCATCATAGCGGAAGCTCGTCCGATATGTGACGGAACTCAGTCCAGAGAGAGGTATTCGATATCCACGATTTCCAGTTCCCGCAAACCACCGGGGGCTTGAAACCGGATGCTGTCGCCAATTTGGGCTTTCAGCAAGGCGCGCGCCAAGGGCGAGACCCAGGAGATACGGTTGCGGCCCGGATCGGTTTCATCCAGGCCGACGATGCTGTAGCTGACTTCTTTGCCGGCTTCGTCCAGCACGCTGACCGTTGCCCCGAAAAATACCCTCTCCGTGTTTTCCTGCTGGGTGGGATCGACAACCAAGGCATTTTCCAGGCGCTTGGTCAGATCGGAAGAGCACACGTCTGAACTCCAGTCACGAACGCTTATCTC
>CAZEOR010000049.1:0-11528 GCA_964513695.1 uncultured Thiobacillus sp. | reverse complement strand
GTGTTGACGATGACCAAGCAGCTGCCGGCACTGACGGTTTCTTCCTGTGCCAAAGCCGAAACCTCGCCCATCGTCCAGCCGCCCGGTTTGCGGCGGTTTTTGATCTCGACTCGCTTCAGCTCATCGAATAACCGTTTTACGTCCGGCATGAGTTCATTGCCCTTGGGGATGCGGATGGCGCCTTTGGTCGCATCGACCTTATCCAGCAACGGCTGTGTAGCGGTACATAGCACAACCGTGCTGCCGCAGCGGTCGGCCAGAAAGTTGATGGCGTTGTTGAACATGTGGACGCAGTTCACCGGCAGAGTCTGGATTTCGTCGAAGATCAGCACGGCATTGGCCAACTGATGCATGCGCCGTGCTCCACGTGTACCGGCGCCAAACAGCGTTTCCAAGAACTGAACGCTGGTCGTGTAGACCACTGGCGCATCCCAGTTCTCCGAAAGGATTTTTCCGCGCCAGGATTGTTGTTCAGGCGTGAGATTGGAATGGTGTTCCAGGACCACGCTGCCTGGCTCAGTACCTTGAGGTTCCAGGATGCCTCGAACCACCTCGGCGTTCTGGTCGATGATGGAGGTGAACGGGATGACATAGATCACTCGGTCCATGCCGTGTTTTTTGGCGTGATGCAGGGCAAAACGTAGGCTAGCCAGGGTCTTTCCGCCGCCGGTTGGTACGGTGAGTGTGTAGATGCCTTTGTCTCGGGACGCACCTTGCAGGCAGTGGAGGGAGATGTCTTGCCGGAGTTGGTCGATACGGTGGCGGGGTTGTAGTGAAGTCAGGTGTTTTTCCAGGAGACCAATCAAAGGCTCCCAGCCTGCATAGCTGCCGCGCAATCTCAGTCTGGCTTGCCTGGGACTCTCGAAGTCGGCAGTGTCGATTCGGTCGGCATCAATAAGACAACTGAACAGGAATCGGACAAGCAGCCCGATTTGTTGCTGGGCAACGATGCTGCGGTCGTTCTTTATCGGCGCGTCAAGAATGATGCTTCTGATCGCTGATTGAATGCCATCGAGCATTTCCGGCAGAGAAAGGAGTTCTTGAGCCCTGGCAAGAATCGTTTCCTCACCTTTGACGAGGGCTTCCTCAAGATGGGTGCGCCCATTCACTTTGTTCATGCGCTTGGTGAATGCATCCTCCACCGGTCGGTTTGGGCCGGATGTCAGGCAGTCAATCAGACCGGAATGGTGGGAAGCAATACATAGGGCGAGCATCTGGCCGACGTACTGTCCGAGTGGTCCCCGGCAGACCATCTCTCGCCAGACAAATTGGGCTCCCGCGCTTGAGTGATCAACTTTGCCCCTGAGTTCCTCTGCATCGACGAACTCTTCATCCTCATCCGGATTGAGCAGGCCGGTAGCGGATTGCAGGTAGACCTGGAATTCCTCGCTGTACTTGCCGAGGTCATGCAGCAGACCTATCAACTCTCCATGCATGCTTAGGCCAATTTTTTGTGCATGGTTCCGAGCAAGCAGGGACACCCCAGTCAGATGGGCCGAGAGTGGCTGGATCGCTCCATCCGTCGCCCTTACATGCGCAATGGCTTGCTTAGCGCCCTCTCGATGACTCATTCCCTGATGATCGTGGATCATTTCTTGCCTCGCTGACCTTGGAGATTTTTCTCGCACTATTCCACAGTAGAGGCTCACTAGATGAGCCACAAACAAGATGTGTGCAGAATTATTTTCCGGCGATTGTAGGCCCGCGCATCGATATCAAGATATTGCGGCGCCAGCCGGTGCATTCCCGGTGCGCCACGCACCCATCCAGTGCACGCCGCCGCCTCCATGGCCGGCAACCCACTGATTCAACGTGATTTACAAGGTGGCACGGCCATTGCTAAAGCTTCACCAGGCTTCCTCGCCTAGCGATCTTTGGACAACGGCGTCCGCTCCCCTCAAGGGGCGGCCGCCGTTTTTTTTTGCCCCGCGTTTTTGTGTATTCGTTGAGGTCACTCGCATGGCACGCATGAAACTGGTTCTGGTGGGTAACGGCATGGCCGGCATCCGCACTCTGGAAGAGCTGCTCAAGGCCGCTCCCGATCAATATGACGTCACCGTGTTCGGCGACGAGCCCCATCCCAACTACAACCGCATCATGCTGTCGCCGGTGTTGGCGGGCGAGCAGACGGTGGAGCAGATCGTGCTCAACAGCCGGGAGTGGTACGCGGCCAACGGCATTGCCCTGCACACCGGCAAGCGGGTGGTGAAGATCGACCGGAAGAACCGATATGTGGAAACCGACGACGGCACCCGCGCGGAATACGACCGGCTGTTGCTGGCCACCGGCTCCAAACCCTTCATCCTGCCGGTGCCGGGAGCGAACCTGGAAGGCGTGATCGGTTTCCGCGATGTGGCGGACGTGGACAAGATGATCGACGCCGCCCAGCGCTACAAGCACGCCGTGGTCATCGGCGGCGGCCTGCTCGGCCTGGAAGCGGCCAACGGCCTGAAGTTGCGCGGCATGGAGGTGTCCGTGGTGCACATTGGCGACTGGCTGCTGGAGCGGCAGTTGGATGAACCCGCCGCTCGGCTGCTGCAACAGAACCTGGAGGCGAAGGGACTGAAGTTTCTGCTGAAGAAGCAGACGGCGGAGATTTTGCCGGGCTCCCTCTCCCCCGGCCCCTCCCCCGAGGGGGGAGGGGAGGAAAGCCCCTCGCCCGCCGGGAGAGGGGTTGGGGAGAGGGAACACCGTGTCCATGCCATCCAGTTCAAGGATGGGGAAACCATCCCCGCCGACCTGGTGGTCATGGCTGTGGGCATCCGCCCCAACACGGAGCTGGCGGAATCCGCCGGCCTGCATTGCCATCGCGGTGTGGTGGTGAACGACACCATGCAGACCTTCGATCCGCGTATCTATGCGGTGGGCGAGTGCGTCAGCCATCGCGGCATTGCCTACGGTCTGGTGGCGCCTTTGTTCGAGCAGGCCAAGGTGGCCGCCAACCATCTGGCCGAGCACGGCGTGGCCCGCTACCAGGGCTCGATGACTTCGACCAAGCTGAAAGTCACCGGCATCGACCTGTTTTCCGCCGGCAACTTCATGGGCGACAGCGGCACCGAATCCCTCGTGTTCTCCGACGCCGCCGCCGGCACCTACAAGAAGCTGGTGATCAAGGACAACAAGTTGGTGGGCGCCTGCATCTACGGCGACACCATCGACGGCACCTGGTACTTCGACCTGCTGCGCGAAGGCACCGATATCGCCCAGTTCCGCAAGACCATCCTGTTCGGCCAGCACCATCTGGGCGACTCGGGCCACGGTCCCGCCGAACGGGTCGCCGCCCTGCCCGACACGGCGGAGATCTGCGGCTGCAACGGTGTCTGCAAGGGCACCATCGTCGCCGCCATCCGCGATCTCAAGCTGTTCACCCTGGACGAGGTGAAGGCCCACACCAAGGCCTCGGCTTCCTGCGGTTCCTGCACCGGCCTGGTGGAAGCGGTGCTGGCCCACACCGTGGGCGGCAACTACTCCGCCGCGCCGTCGAAGAAGCCGGTTTGCAAGTGCACCGAGCACAGCCACGACGAGGTCATCGCCGCCATCCGCGACCAGGAACTGAAGTCCATGGAAAGCGTGTTCCAGGCCCTGGAATGGAGCACGCCGGACGGCTGCGCCACCTGCCGCCCGGCGGTGAATTACTACCTGCTGGCGCGCTGGCCGGCCGAATACAAGGACGACGCCCAGTCCCGCTTCATCAACGAGCGCGCCCACGGCAACATCCAGAAGGACGGCAGCTTCTCCGTGGTGCCGCGCATGTGGGGCGGCTTGACCAATCCCAAGGAGTTGCGCGCCATCGCCGACGTGGCCGAGAAGTACCAGGTACCGGAAGTGAAGGTCACCGGCGGCCAGCGCATCGACCTGTTCGGCGTGAAGAAGGCCGACCTGCCGGCCATGTGGAAAGACCTGTCCGACGCCGGCTTCGTCTCCGGCCACGCCTACGGCAAGGCCCTGCGCACGGTGAAGACCTGCGTGGGGTCCAAGTGGTGCCGCTTCGGCACCCAGGATTCGACGGGCCTGGGCGTCAAGCTGGAGCAGCTCACCTGGGGTTCCTGGATGCCGCACAAGTACAAACTGGCCGTGTCCGGCTGCCCGCGCAACTGCGCCGAGGCCACCATCAAGGACTTCGGCGTGGTGTGCGTGGATTCCGGTTATGAACTGCACGTGGGCGGCAACGGCGGTATCAAGGTGCGCGTCACCGATCTGCTGACCAAGGTCGAGACGGAGGATCAGGTCATGGAATACACCGGCGCCTTCGCCCAGCTCTACCGGGAAGAAGCCCATTACCTGGAACGCACCGCGCCCTGGGTGGAACGGGTCGGCCTGGCCCACATCAAGGCGAAGCTGGTGGATGACGCGGCCGGCCGCGCCGAACTCTTCGAACGCTTCAAATTCGGCCAGCAGTTCGCCCAGATCGACCCCTGGAAGGAGCGCGCCGAAGGCGTGGCGGCCCATGAGTTCAACCCGATACGAGTGAGCGCGTGACCCAACTCCCCTCCCCCCTCGGGGGAGGGGCCGGGGGAGAGGGAACAAGGTTTCCAAACAGACAACCGCCGCTCCCTCTGATGTAACAACTAGCCATTCGACTAGGCGGCCCGAATACCGCCGCCAAGTCGATGGTTAACCCCAACCCTCTCCCGGTGGGAGAGGGGGCCAGACAGATGAAGGAATGGAAATGAACGACTGGATCGAAATCGCAAAGATGGACGACATCCCGCGCCAGGGCGCCCGGGTGGTGGAGTTGTCCCACGATGACGCGGTGAACCGCATCGCCCTGTTCCGCACCGTCGCCAACGAAATCTTCGCCGTGCGCGACAAGTGCCCCCATCGCGGCGGCCCCCTGTCGGAAGGCATCGTCCACGGCGGCCAGGTCACCTGCCCCCTGCACAGCTGGAAGATCGACCTCGCCACCGGCGCGGCGGTGCTGCCGGACAAGGGCTGCGCGCGGACCTATGCGACCAAGGTGGAAGACGGCCAGGTTTTCTTGAGGTTGGCGTGAAGCGCGCATGCCTCCACATCGTTCCCCCCCTTTCCCAAAGGGGGGCAGGGGGGATTTCTCCGGCATCAGCCCTTGCTAGCGCCGCAAATCCCCCCCACCCCCCCTTTGTCAAAGGGGGGAGTCAGACCAGAGGAAACGATCATGCTGTTCGGACGTAGCAAGAAGAACCCCATCAAGATTGCCGACAAGGGCGTGGTGGAGTGGAAGTACGCCGCCTGCGGCTACTGTTCCACCGGCTGTTCCATCGAGGTCGGCCTGAACCAGGAAGGCAAGCCGGTGGCCTCGCGCGGCGTGGCGGATGCCGACGTGAACCGGGGCAAGCTGTGCCTGAAGGGCATCTTCGAGCATGAGCTGTTCACCTCCGCCGGCCGCGGTCTGAAGCCACTCATGCGCGACAAGTGGCACGACGAATGGCGCCCCGCCACCTGGGACACGGCCCTGGACACGCTGCACGACGAGATCCGCCGCATCCAGGCGAAATATGGGCCGGACTCCTTCGCCATCATCTCCACCGGCCAGATGCTCACCGAGGAGTTCTACACCCTGGGCAAACTGACCCGGGGCCTCATCGGCACCAACAACTACGACGGCAACACCACGCTCTGCATGTCCTCCGCCGTATCCGGCTACAAGCGTTCCTTCGGCTCCGACGGCCCCCCGGGCTGCTACGAGGATTTCGAGCACACCGACTGCCTGATCGCCTGGGGCTCCAACCTGCCGGAACAGCATCCCATCATCTACTGGCGCATGAAGGAGGCCCAGGAGAAGCGCGGCTTCCCCCTGATCGTGGTGGACCCCCGCGTCACCATGCTGGCCCAGAACGCGAACATTCATCTGGCCATCACGCCCGGCACCGACGTGGTGCTGATGAACGCGATGATGCACGTCATCTTCAAGGAGGGTCTGGAGGACCAGCGCTACATCGACGCCAACACCAATGGCATCGAGGCCCTGCGCGCCGAAGTCGAGAAGTACGACCCGGTCACCGCCTCGAAGATCTGCGGCATCGACGAGGACACCATCCGTGTCGTCGCCCGCACCTTCGCCAAAGCTAAGGCCGCCATGCAGATCTGGACCATGGGCATCAACCAGTCCACCCACGGTTCCGACGGCGTGGTGGGTATCAACAACCTGGCGCTGATCACCGGGAATATTGGAAAACCCGGCGGCACCTCGCTCTCCATCACAGGCCAGTGCAACGCCATGGGCACGCGGGAATGGTCGTCCTGTTCCGGCCTGCCCAATTTCCGCGTGCTGGAGAACCCGGAACACAGGGAGGAAGTGGCGAAGTTCTGGAACGTGGACCCGGAGTTCTTCCCGAAGAAGCGGGGCATGTACCAGACCGACATCTACCAGGCCATGGAGGCCGGCCAGATCAAGGGCATGTGGCTGATCGCCACCAATCCCATGTCGTCGCTGCCCAACACCGCGCGCATCCGCAAGGCCATGGAACAACTGGAGTTCTGCTGCGTGCAGGATTGTTACCAGGACACGGAAAGCGCCCAGTACGCCCACGTCTACCTGCCCGCCGGCACCTGGGCGGAGAAGGAGGGCGTGATGACCAACACCGAGCGGCGCATCAACCTGGTCAAGCCGGTCACCCCGCCCCCCGGCGAGGCCAAGCCCGACCTGTGGGTGTTCAACCGCATGGCCGAGCGTTTCAACAAGGAAGACAGGCTGACCTTCCCGGAGAAGGCCGCCGACATCTTCCTGGAGATGGGCCGCCTGTCGAAAGGCCGGCTCGCCGACATCTCCGGCATGAACCATGAACTGCTGGAGCGGAATCGGGGCGTACAGTGGCCCTATACCGCCGTCCAGGCGGAGCAGGGCGAGGCGCCGCCCAAGGGCGGCAAGCGTATCTACACCGTGGACGGTACTTTCAGTTACCCGGACGGCCGGGCCAAGCTGATCCCGCTGCCCTTCATCGACAACAACGAGGTGCCGGACGAACTGTTCCCCATCTGGCTCAACACCGGGCGGCTGATCGAGCATTGGCACGGCCGCACCAAGACCGGGAAGATCGGCAACAACAACAAGTTCAGCCCGATTCCGTTCATCGAGATCAACCCGGACCTGGCCGCCGAACTGGGCATCCGGCGCGGCGAGTACGTGCGCATGGTGTCGCGGCGCGGCGACGCCATCGCCATGGCCCAGCCGACGCAACGGGTGCCGAAGAACATGGTGTTCCTGCCCTTCCACTTCCACGACTGCGCCAACCGCCTGACCCTGGGCCTGCTGGACCCGCACTCGCGCCAGCCGGCTTACAAGCAGTCCGCCATCCGCATCGAGACGATCGCCGACCAGGCGGCGGCGGCGAAGCTGAGCATGGAAATGAGGAAGTTCTGAATTTTTCTCCCCTCCCCCGCCGGGGGAGGGGCCGGGGGAGAGGGAGCGGCGCCTGCTTTACCGACAGCGGTGATTTAAGCGCCGCTCCCTCTCCCCAACCCTCTCCCGGGGGGAGAGGGAGTTAACGGCACGAGGTATGGATATGTTTCAAATACGCGAAAACGAACCCGACTACGCGCTGCTGAAGGACCCGAGCAGCCAGACCGTCAACCGCTACGGCACGCCCATCGATACCGTACCGGCGGGCCATATCCTGCGCGATCAGAGCTTCGTCATCAACGGCGAGGCCTGCGAGCAGAAGAACCCCAACCGCTACAAGCAGCACGGCTTCTTCTTCAACGCCGACAACTGCATCGCCTGCCACGCCTGCGAGGCCGCCTGTTCCGAGAAGAACGACAACCCGGCCCATATCGCGTTCCGGTCGGTGGGCTTCGTCGAGGGTGGCGTCCACCCCAACATGCAGCGCCTGAATATCTCCATGGCCTGCAACCACTGTGACAACCCGGTGTGCCTGAAGGGCTGCCCGACGCGGGCCTATACCAAGTTCGCGGAATACGGCGCGGTCTTGCAGGACCCGGACATCTGCTTCGGCTGCGGCTACTGCACCTGGGTCTGCCCCTACAACGCGCCGCAACTGGACCCGGTCAAGGGCCAGGTCAGCAAATGCAACATGTGCGTGGACCGCCTCGAGGTGGGCCTCAAGCCCGCCTGCGTCTCCGCCTGCCTGGGTAAGGCCCTGGACTTCGGCGTGGTGGAGAACATCCCGGAAGGCCGCAGCCAGGCCAAGACCGAGATCCCCGGCTTCCCGCGCGCGGACATCACCCATCCCAACATCCGCTTCCAGCAGACCCGGGTCACCCAGCGGGACATGGTGCGGGTGGACAGCACGCCCCTGAAGTACCACAAGGATGACGGTTCCGGCCGTTTCCAGCCGATGCTGGACCCGAAATATGGCTTTGAGCGCCAGTGGAACCTGAAGAAGCTGCTGGGCTCTCACGAGAACGCCCACATCGCCTTCACCCTGAGTGTGCAATCCGTGATGGGCGCCTTTGCCATGCTGCTGCTGCCGGCCTTCTCCGGGCTGAACAGCCTGCCCGTGCTGCTCGTCATGGTGGCGTTGATGGGCTTCGGCCTGTTCCGCCTCAACATGCACCTGGGCAAGCCGATGCGCTTCTACCGGGGCTTCAACAACTGGCGCCTGTCGCCGGTGAGCCGTGAGATCGCCGGCGTATCGCTGTTCTTTGGCGGCCTGGCGGGCACCACCTTCTTCACGCTGTTCCCCGGCTTCCCGTTCGCGCCGTGGCTGAAAACCGCCGCCACCGCCGCCGCCTTGCTCGGCCTGGGCGTCGGCGGCTACTACATGTACAAGCTTTACCGCATCAAGGCACGGCCGTTCTGGGACCACTGGCAGACCGGCACGTCCTTCTTCGGCACCGGCCTGGGCCTGGGCGGTCTACTGCTGGGCCTGCTCGGTTTGGCGCAGGGAGCGATGAGCACGGAAATGGCTGCCTGCCTGGGTACGCTCATGGCCCTGGGTTTTGGCCTGGAGGGCATCGGCCTGCTGGCCCATGCCAAGTCCATGAACACCCAGGGCAACGAGGGCGCCGCTTCCCACTACGAGCAGACCACCCGCTACGGCTGGCCCTACCTGCTGCGTAACGGCCTGCTGGGACTCTCCCTGGCGCTGGCCGCGCTGCTGGCTTTGACCGGTTCCGCCGGCCTGTTCGCACCGCTGTTGGTTAGCGCCGCCACCGCCGCCATCCTGGGCCGCGCCCTGTTCTACGTGCTGGTGATTCCCACCACCATGCCCGGCGCTTTCTTCTGGCGCAACAAGGGCTTCGTCGAGCACGCACGGGAAGTAGGCCTGGCCGAGATGCCCCAGTTGGGCGTGGTGCCGGACAGCCACTGAGGCGCGCCCCGTGGGGCCGATGGCGGGAATGAACTGGCGGCACGGGGGTGGTTCGGGCTATCGTGTCCGCGTGATCGACGAACTCTTCCCGACGGACCCGGAATGACAGTCCCGCCCCCGGCCGAGCCTGGCTCGGATGCCCTGAAAATCCTGGTGATCGGCCCGTCCCGCCGGCGCCTGGACGAACTCATGACCGCCCTGGCCGAGGCCAACCCCGGCCATCACCTGGTGGGGCGCCTGGACCGGGCCATCGATCTGCCCCGCTGGGTGGAGGACATCCAGCCCGACGCCATCATCATGGACACCGAATCTCCCAGCCGGGACACCCTGGAGCAGATTGTGGTGATGAGCGACGCCACACCCCGGCCCATCGTCATGTTCAGCCAGGACGGCTCCCAGGAGGCCATGCGCTCGGCGGTGTCGGCGGGGGTGGCGGCCTACGTGGTGGACGGCCTCAAGAGCGAGCGACTGCAGCCCATCCTGCAACTGGCGCGAGTCCAGTTCGAGGCTTGGCAGGCCATGCGCGACGACATGCTGCGGGCGCGTCAGGAATTGCAGGAGCACAAGCTCATCGAACAGGCCAAGCGCCGCCTGATGAAGACGCAGAAGCTGTCCGAGGAAGCCGCCTACCAGGCCCTGCGCCGGGAGGCCATGGCCCATCGCAAGCGTCTCGCGGATGTGGCGCGGCTGGTGATGGAGACCTTCGGCCGGGACACCCCCGGCTGATGCCGGGATGTCGCCGCTATCGCGGGTCGCCCTGAGTGGCTTTCACCCCGGCTGACGCGCCGGCCGGTCTCGACCCGAGCACGTCAAGGTTCACGCGCTCGCTGACTTGTGCTCAAATCGTCCGCTTACTCCGCACCGGCATGGTGCGCGCCGGGTTCATGGGGGACTTCGGCCGCCCATCACAACATGCAAGTTACTGTCAGTGAATTGCTCGTCAGATACCTGGAGCGACTGGGCATCGAGGTCATCTTCGGCATGCCCGGCGCCCATGTGCTGCCGATCTACGACCGCCTTTACGACTCGAAGGTGAAGACCGTGCTGGTCAAGCACGAGCAGGGCGCCGCCTTCATGGCCGGCGGCTACTCACGCATTTCCCATCGGGTGTCCGCCTGCATCGCCACCGCCGGCCCGGGCGCCACCAACCTGGTGACCGGCATCGCCAACGCCTACGCCGAACGCCAGCCGGTGCTGGTGATCACCGGCGAGACGCCCACCTACCTGTTCGGCAAGGGCGGCTTGCAGGAAAGCTCGGGGGAGGGCGGAGCCATCGACCAGGGCGCCCTGTTCGCCGGCATCACCCGCTACCACAAGGTGATCGAGCGCACCGACTACCTGGGCCAGGTGCTCAACCAGGCTACCCGCGCCCTGCTCGGCCCCGAGCCCGGCCCGGTGCTGCTGAGCATTCCCTACAACGTGCAGAAGGAAAAAGTGGCGGCCTCGGCCCTGGACGGCGTGCATTTCCCCCGGCCCGCGCCGGCCGCGTCCACCAGACCGGCGGCCCACGCCAATTCCGTGGCGGATCTGGCTGCTTTGATCGACGCCGCCGATTGTCCGGTCATCGTCGCCGGCTACGGCTGCATCCGCTCCGGCGCCCGTGAAGTGGTGGCGAAGCTGAGCCGGGACCAGGGCATTCCCGTGGCCACCAGCCTCAAGGGCAAGGGCGTGGTGGCCGAGGGCACGCCCCTGTCCCTGGGCTGCCTGGGCGTCACTTCCGACGGCGCGGCCTACCGTTACCTGGTGGAGCACGCCGACCTGGTCATCTTCCTGGGTGCCGGCTTCAACGAGCGCACCAGTTACCTGTGGGACGAGCGCCTGCTGGCCGGCAAGAAGGTGGCCCAGGTGGACCGGGATGCGGCGCAGCTGGGCAAGGTTTTCCGGCCGGATGTGGCGATCCAGGGCGACATCGGAGAGGTGCTGGGGCAGCTCGCCGCCACCATGGCCGGGAACGGCGCCGATACGGCCAGTCTGGTCGAGATGCGCGTCGCCCGGCTCAAGGCCCATCGCAAGGCCGTCCGCGTGGTTCCGGACGAGGGTGCGAGCGTCGCCGAAACGGGCGAGGACCCGCGCTTCCACCTGATGCGCCGCTTCTTCGCCGGCCTGGCCGCGCGTTTCCCCAAGGACGCGCTGATCTTCGACGACAACATCGTGTTCGCCCAGAACTACTTCCACGTCTCCCACGCCAACCACTATTTCCCCAATTCCGGCATCTCCTCCCTGGGCCACGCGATTCCGGCCGCCATCGGTGCCCGTTTCTTCGCCAGCGAGAGTCCCACC
>CAZEOR010000048.1:0-11654 GCA_964513695.1 uncultured Thiobacillus sp. | reverse complement strand
CGTTCAGATCGTTCCCCAGAAACAGCAGACCGGCATAAGGATTGGCATCATTCGGACGCACCCGCGCAAAATAAGCGTCCATAAAGTCCTTTTTGCAGGCCACGCCGTGCTTGCATTCGAGCTTGAGTTTCCGCGCGCGGGCCAACACCACGGGATTCGGCTCCTTAGAAAGGATGAAGACATCCGCCTGGATCCACCCCAACTCAATCGCGCGGCGCAAAAAATCGATTCCCAGGCCATCACCCCGATCACAGCGTACGCTCTCCACGCCCATCTGATCGAGATACACCTTGTTGTCGGTAAAGACGCCATCGAAGTCGAACACGATGGTGTGCAAGGACGAGAATGCTGGCCAGATAGGAGCGGTGTTCATGGTTTCGGCATCGTCTCTACTTGAATTGGCCAATCCAGTCAGCGTCGGGTAGGAAGGGGCGACACTGGATGCCGAGTACTTTGTAATAACCATTACCCAACAGAAACTCCGCCTGATAGGTATCGACCCGCCCCATCACGCCAGAGATCAGGGCGATTGTTTGATGTTTATTGGTTATGCCTTGTGGTACTCGCGATACCACGCCGCCCAATTCCCAATCCCGACCGCCAACTCGGTCTTCGGTTCAAATCCCACATCCCGTTTCAGGTCTTCGACGTCAGCATAGGTTGCCACCACGTCACCTGGCTGCATGGGCAGATAGTTCTTCTTCGCTTCCTGACCAAGGGAGTCTTCGATGGTCTTGATGAAGGTCATCAACTCCACTGGTTGGTGGTTGCCGATGTTGTAGACCTTGTATGGCGCATAGCTGCTACCGGGATCCGGGGCATCGGTAGTGAAGTTGGGGTTCGGCGAGGCGATACGGTCTAGAACACGAACGGTACCCTCGGCAATATCGTCCACATAGGTGAAATCGCGCTGCATCTTGCCGTGGTTGAACACGTCTATGGTGCGACCTTCCAGGATTGCACTGGTAAACAACCAGGGGGACATGTCCGGTCGGCCCCAAGGGCCATATACGGTGAAGTAGCGTAGGCCGGTGGTGGGCAGTCCATATAGATGGCTGTAGGTATGCGCCATCAGCTCGTTGGCTTTCTTGCTGGCGGCATAGAGGCTGACAGGGTGATCCACATTGTCGTGGATCGAGAACGGCATGTGGGTGTTGGCACCGTAGACGCTGGAGCTGCTGGCGTAAACAAAGTGTTCAACACCGTTGTGGCGGCAGCCTTCCAGCAGGTTTCCGAAACCCACCAGATTGGTCTGGATGTAGGCATAGGGGTTCTTGAGGGAATAGCGCACACCAGGCTGGGCGGCCAGATTGATGACCCGGTTGAACTTCTCGGCCGCAAACAAATCCTCGACCACCACGCGGTCGGCGATATCGCCGCGCACGAACTTGAAGTTGGGGAAAGGCTTGAGTTGATCTAGCCGTGCAAGCTTGAGCTTGGGGTCGTAATAGTCATTGAGGTTATCCACCCCGACCACAACATCACCCCTTTCGAGGAGAATCTTGCAGACGTGCATACCGATAAAGCCGGCTGCGCCGGTAACGAGTACTTTCATGTCGGTCATCCCTGAGTTAGCTGGAAAATTCTAGCATGCCAATGGCTACATCCCTGCCCCGCTAGAATGTGCATATGCGAACGCTTTATTTCATGGTCTGGGCGCTAGCCCTGCCTTTCTTTTTTCTGCATCTGCTCTGGCGAGCCCGGCGTCAACCGGAATATCTGCGCCATTGGCCTGAGCGTTTGGGCTGGGGGCCGGTTCCTTCCGGAAAGAAACGCATTCTGATCCATGCGGTTTCCGTGGGGGAAACCCGTGCCTCAGCACCCCTTGTAACCGCCTTGCGGGAACGGCATCCCAACCATGAGATCCTGCTGACACACACCACCCCGACCGGCCGGGCCACAGGTAAAGAATTATTTGGGGAATCCGTGGTGCAAACCTATCTGCCCTATGATTTCCCCCCCTTGGTTCGACTTTTCCTGGCAAGGGCTCGGCCCGATTGCTGCATATTCATGGAAACAGAGATTTGGCCAGGGTTCTTCATGGCCTGCGCGAACAAGGGCATTGCGACATTTCTGGCTAATGCCAGACTATCCGAGCGATCTGCACAGGGTTACCAACGTATACGCGCCCTGGTAACCCCGGCCCTGGGGTTACTGAGTGGCATTGCCGCCCAAACGGGGCAGGATGGCGCTCGCCTGGAACGTTTGGGCGCGCGCAACGTGCAAATCACGGGAAACTTGAAATTCGATGTCAGCCCTTCTGCTGACACCACTTTGCTGGCCCAGGATTTACGTCGCTGTTATCAGGGTAAGTTCGTTTTTCTGGCTGCCAGCACACGGGATGGAGAAGAAGCCATCCTGCTGGACGGGTTCAGCCGTCTGGCACGCCCGGACATTCTCTTGGTAATTGTGCCTCGCCACCCACAACGCTTCGATGAGGTGGGGCGCCTGATCGAGGCAAGAGGATGGACTTGGGGGCGACGCAGCAAACCGCAATCGGATCAGAGTGACATCCGCGTCTTCCTTGGCGACAGCATGGGCGAGATGGCCGCCTACTATGCTACCGCCGACATGGCTTACATAGGAGGCAGCCTCATGCCTTTCGGCGGCCAGAACCTGATCGAAGCCGCCGCGGTGGGTTGCCCTGCCTTGATTGGCCCGCATACCTGGAATTTCGAGGAGGCAGCAGAACAGGCCGTCAGCGAAGGCAGCGCGATACGCGTGGAGAACAGCGAGGCACTGATCTCGGCAGTTCGCATGCTTCGTGACGATGAGCCCCGACGGAATGCGATGGCGGAGGCAGGACGCCGGTTTGCCGCCGCCAACCGGGGCGCGACGGAGCGTGTCATGAAAATGATCGAGGCCGGCTTATCGGAATAGCGCTTGCTACTCCTTCAGCAGGGCATCCAAAGCATTCAGATCGTCCATGCCCAAACTGCCGGCAGCCCCCTTCAACTGCAGACCGGAAAACAGGGTCTTGTAGCGCGCAGCGGAAAGATCACGCTTGGTGGTATACAACTGCTGCTGGGCATTGAGCACATCCACCCGTGTGCGCACGCCCACTTCCAACCCTAACTTGGTGGATTTGAGTTGGGCCTCGCTGGACACCAGGGCTTGCTCCAGCGCCCGCACTTGGGCATCGCCGGAATACACGCCCAGATAGCCTTGGCGCGCATCCAGTCGGGACTGGCGACGGACTTCATCCAGGTCATAGCGGGCTTTTCCCTGATTCGCGACGGCCTCGCGCACACGCGAATCGATGGCCCCACCCTGATAAAGCACCCAGCCAAATTCCAAGCCCAGCACACCGGATTTTGAGTTCACGTTTCCAGTGCTTGTGACCGCGTTCCGGCTGTCGACGTAGCTGGCGCTCAAATCCAGGGTCGGCAGGTGAGCGCCGCGTTGGCGTTCCACTTCCCGGCGGGCCAGTTCCAGAGATGTTTGAGAAAGCGCAACGTTCAGACTGCCTTCCTCAGCCTGTTTCAGCCAAACATCCATGTTCGAGGGTTCAGGAAGCGGCATCCGGACTATTTCACCCAAACGGGCGAGCTTGGGCGACTCTTGATTGATGATCTTTTCAAGGCTGCGGCGCTTCACTTCCAGATCGTTCTGAGCGGCGATTTCCTGGGCAGTGGTCAGGTCGAAACGAGCCTGAGCTTCATGGGTATCCGTAATCGTCGCCGCGCCCACTTCAAAGCTCTTTCTGGCCTGGGCCAACTGCTCGGCAAAAGCTTGTTTCTGGGATTGAGCGGTGGCGAGCGTATCTTGCGCGAGGAGAATGTCGAAATATGCGCCTGCGACGCGCAACATCAACTCCTGTTCCGCCAATTTCAGCTGTTGCTCGCTAAGTAAAGCCTGGAGCTTGCTCTGCTCGAAGAATTCCAGATTCTGCTTCCGATAGATGGGTTGGACCAGAGACAAAGCAAAACCATGCGAACCATAGGAATTCGACGGGGACAGACTGGTATCCGTTTCGTTATGACGCAAATTCGCAGTCAGGTTCACCGCAGGCAAGAGACCCGCCTTGCCCTGGGGAATTTTCTCCTGCCCGGCGTTGCGCGCTTCCCGCGCAGCAGCCAGCTTGGCATCGTTGTCACGCGCCAGTTGATAAATAGCACCCAGATTCGCACTCCAGGCCAGACTCAGCGGCAGAAGCTGCGGAACAGCAAGGATCAGGGCAGCAAGCAGTATTTTTGGTCGCATCATTTTCAGTAGACCGCCATTTCGGGATCGACCTCTTTGGCCCAGGCATCCACGCCGCCAGTCAGGTTGATCACATTGGGAAAGCCATTGTGTTCCAGAAATCGCGCAACATGGAAACTGCGCACGCCATGATGGCAGATCACCACCACCTCCCGTTGCGGGTCAATCTGGCCGAAGCGTGTTGGGATGCTGGACATGGGCAAGAGTTCCGCACCATCCAGATGGCAGCGCTCGTATTCCCAGGATTCACGTACATCAAGAAGAATTGGCTTCCTGCGCTGGGGGTCATCCAGCCAGGCTTTGAGTTCGACGGGGTGGATCTGACGCATGCTCAGAACGTGAAACGTTCCGGTTCAAGGGCATTTTCCAGTGCCTTTGCCTGGGTTTCGAACAAGCTGTCGAAATGGAAGTCGCCGGCAGTCGCACTGGTCACCAGACGAGCAGACATGATGACACCCTCGCCCACCAGGGCGAACATGCGTCCGCCGGGATTGAGACGCTTGAGATAAGCCTCGGGGAATACTGGACTGGAACCAGTGAGGACGATGACATCGAAGGCACCGTCGTCGGACCAGTCACGGGCGGCATCCCCCAGTCGGGTCTGGATGTTGGTCAGGCCATGGGCGTGGAACTTCTTCTCCGCCTCGGCCTTGAGATCGGCATGGAGCTCCACCGTAACCACCACCCCCGCCTGACTGGCCAGCAGGGCAGTGAAATAACCGCTGCCGGTGCCAACTTCAAGTACCCGCTCATGGGAATTGACCTGAAGCGCTTGGAGTACCCGTGCCTCAATCTTGGGCGCCCACATGGATTCGCCGTGTTGAAGAGGGACTTCCATGTCCACGAAAGCCAGAGAACGATAGATATGGGGAACAAAATCCTCCCGTTTGACCTTGAACAACAACCCCAGCACTTTCGGATCCAACACCTCCCAGGGCCGGATTTGCTGTTCGACCATATTGAAGCGCGCCTGCTCGAAATCCATCGCCACTACCCCATCGATACCGTAACCAGTAATCCGGGCATTTTAGCCCATCTCGACCATGGGCTCGCCGAGCCTCAATTCATTCAGTAATGCAGACAGTTCCTCCAATTCCGGGCAGAACCTCACCCCGGGTTGCGAACGGAACTTCGCCGTGGCACGACCGCCGGCCCATATCCGGCAGGTGAGCGGCAGCTGTTCACGCAATGCCTCGATCTGAGGCATGACGCGCCGGCGCGGATAAGCAGGGCTGAAGGATAGGGCCAGGACATCCGCCTGATGTCGATTCACCGCAAGGACGATTTCCTGGATGGGCATATCGACACCCAAATTCATACACGTGGCGCCCTCGGAGCGGAGCAGCGTTTCAGCCATCATCAATCCCAGCCCATGGCGTTCCTCGGGCAGGGTGGCGAGAACGACCGTGGGCGATTTCCCTGGAGGCAAGCTGTCGATGGCCTGGCGCAGCAATCGCGACACCATTTCCGTGTACAAATGCTCCTCATGCACGCAAAGGCGGCCGGCGGCCCAGGCATTCCCCACCACTTCCGTCAAAGCCGCCACGGTTCCGGTCGTGAATAAGGAAATGTTTTCGAGGGACATGCGCCGTTGCATCCAATCCCGGGCGCCCTCAGTCCCTGGCAATCGCAACAAGCCTAGAAACTCCTCGAAAGCCCTCTCACCCGCTGAGCTTTCCAGCGCGGGTCCTGCTTCAAGGCCGGCCAACTCCCTTGCCGACATTGGAATGATTCTGCCAGGCCGATATCCCTGATCAAGCAATCGCTTGATCAGGCGCAGACGATCCAGATCCACCGGGGAATAACAGCGATCGCCATTCGCATCACGGTCTGGCATGGGGAAACCATAACGCCTTTCCCACATGCGCAGGGTTTCCCGGCTGATACCGGTGCTGAGCTCGATAAATGCGATGGAATAACCTGATGACACTTCTGTCCGATACAACGAGAGAAGTTATTGAGGTTACGCCTGAACCCGCCGGCGCTTCAAACCTTTCCATGCCCGCTCGACCCCCTGGGGTAAAATCTGCCCCCATTTTTTCGCTCGACCGGATTTCCGCCCAATGAACTTCTTCTCCCGCCGACGCCGCCCGGGACATACTGCGGTGGAAATCAGCGAACGCAATGGCGTGCGCTATCTGCATCTTGGCGGTCCGGCAGTGCAAAGCGCCATGCGCATCAAGGATCCGTACGCCCTGGAACTGGAATACACCCGGGCCATGCTGGCCTTTTTGCTGTTCAAACAAGACCCCGGCGACATCGCCTTGATTGGTCTGGGTGGCGGCTCCCTGGCCAAATACATCCATCGCCACCTGCCGAATAGCCATCTGACCGCGCTTGAAATCAGTCCGGAAGTGGTGGCGGCCGCCCGCAGCTATTTCCTGCTGCCTCAGGATGACGAGCGCCTGACCGTCCGGACCGGTGATGGCGCCGCCTACGTCCACGACAATCCGGCCAGCCAGGATGTGCTGCTGGTGGATGGATACGATGCCAAACGCATCGTAGACGACCTGGCCAGCTCGGAGTTTTATCGGGCATGTAAGGCCATGCTGCGGCCCGGTGGAATCGCCATTTTCAACCTTTGGGGTTCAGACGAGTATTTCCCTCGTTATTACGACAGACTCGCCCGCGCTTTCGGTGAACACGTCCTGCAACTCCCCGCCGAAAAAAAGGGAAACATTATCGTGTTTGCCTTCCGCAAGCCGCTACCGGCTGTCGAGTTCGAAGCCATGATGCGGGAAGCCCACCGTCTGGAAGCGGAACTGGGCCTGGAATTCGAAGGTTTCGTCAGCCGCATGCGCAACTGGAACCCCACCTCAAGCGAAGCTTTTATCGTCTAAGCCTGTCCAAAGAGGGACTTGGCTTTCCAAGGTTCGGGAAGGGTGGGAAAATTCATGTCAATTAAGTATTGATTCGAGGCGGCCATGATCGATAAGGACGGTTACCGGCCGAACGTGGGCATCGTCATCTGCAATGCCCGGAACGAAGTGTTCTGGGGCAAGCGGGTTCGCCAGAACTCCTGGCAGTTCCCGCAAGGCGGCATCAAGCATGGCGAGAGCCCGGAACAGGCGATGTATCGGGAACTCATGGAAGAAGTAGGCTTGGCGCAACAACATGTCCGCATTCTGGGCCGGACCCGCGACTGGTTACGCTATGACGTACCACGGGATTGGGTGAAACGGGAATGGCGTGGACATTATCGCGGCCAGAAGCAAATCTGGTTTCTGTTGCGTCTGGTTGGACGCGATTGCGACGTCAAGCTGCGGGCATCCGACCATCCCGAGTTCGACGCCTGGCGCTGGAACGAATACTGGGCTCCCGCCGAGGCCGTGGTGGAATTCAAGCGTGAGGTCTACCAATCGGCTTTGAGTGAACTGGAACGTTTCCTCGCCATTGGCGCGGAAACCCAGCGTGCCTGCCACCCATATATGCTGGCTATGCGCACCCATGGCGCCGGCCGTCCCTGACAACCCTGAACCGCGAGCATCATCGTGAGCAGAACCTACAACGTCATTCCTACTTCCCCCCTGCAAAAGGGCGCCACCTTCCACAAGCCCCGCCAGAGCCTGCCCGAACAGGTCAGACTGGAAGAGCCGGCGTCCCAGGTGATGACCGATTTCAAGATCGTCACGGCCTACACCATCTTCCCTCTGGAAACCATTGAAGCCGCACGGGAAAAGATGATCCACCGGGGAGTGCGCATGCTGCTCGTAGTGGATGACCAGAATCACATCCTGGGTCTCATCACCGCTTCCGACCTGACCAGCGAAAAACCCATGCAGGTGGTGCAAACCCAGGGCATCCGCCATTCCGACGTCATGGTGAAAGACATCATGACCCCGCGTGAAAAACTGGAAGTCCTTTGCATGGACGACCTACAGAAAGCTTGCGTGGGCGACATCGTCCACACACTGAAGAGCCATGGGCGCCAGCATGCCCTGGTGGTGGAAAGAACAGAGGACCGCAGTCAGATACTGCGCGGCATGTTCTCGGTTTCCCAGATCAGCCGCCAGTTGGGCGCCCATGTGGAAACCGCTGGCGTAGCTCGTACCTTCGCCGAATTGGGCGCAGAGTTGGGCAGATAATGAAGCTGGTCACCCGTGCATCCTCGCTGCCCGGTGCACCCGGACAGTGGAGGCAGGGTGAGCCCCTCTGGAAGCTGGCACCCAAGCGGGATTCCGATGGAATACCCTACGTTGATTTCATGATGCTGGCACCGGGAATGAAAAAACGCCCTGCCCATGAGATCGAAGTTGTATTACAGATCGTTCAGGGCGTCCTTTCACGCTTCGAAGAATGGGTGGTCTTCGCCGACTTCAATCTGAAACTCAACGTGTTATGGGTTTCGCTCAAAAACCGGCCCGGCATGATGGCCGAAATCGTTACCGCGCTGCGCGCACAGGCGCCCGAATTCAAACTGGTCGCCCACAATCCAGAACAACGGGGATGAGCATGTCCGCAAAACATTTCCTTACCTTGGCCGCGCTTGTCCTGACACCCGCAACCACTTGGTCCCAACAACCGGCCTGGCCAGGGTTCCCCTATTGGGTGGTTCCAGTCCCTTTGTTTGCGCCGATTCCCTACCAGGCATCCCCCTCTCCCTTTCCGACCCCGTTCTGGCTCTGGTCCGCGCCACCCTGGGCTGTAGCGCCAGCGACAGCAGCCCCGCCTCAATCAAGCATCCCTGCCCAATCCCCCACCCAACCCCCAGCCCTCAAGGACGCAAGTCAGAAAACCGAGCAGAAGTCCGCTGCCGAGCAAACGGTTACGCCCGCTGCCGAGCAAACGGTTACGCCAATTCCCGGTACTGTACCAAGCGCACCCCTCACCGCACCGGTGACACCCGCGGTAACCGCGCCAACGCCGTGGTCTGCCCTCCCCTCCCCGCCAATACAACCTGCCACACCTATAGTGTCGGTTGCCCCCGTCGCGCCCGCACTGCCGGCTATCGTCACCACAGCGCCGGCCCCAAGCCCCATAACGGAGGTCGCGCCAATTTTGTCCAACCCGGCGACCGCCAAGGCCCCCGCCTCCAGCAATACGCAAAAAACGCCTTCCATGCAGCCCATAGCACCGAAGCCGGCCGCGAAGATCGCGCCCAGGCCGATCGCCCCCAAGAAGCCCGTCTTAAAACCCCGCAAGCTTTGCTGGAAAGACGGACGCCTCGACGTATGCCCCTGATGTTCGTCCCTACTTCTTCCGGGGGATCCCATACGGCGTCATTGTCCGAGTAAAATGCTCGGATATATGGCCGGGCTTGAAAAAAGGTCGAGTGCCTTTATCTACCGCCTAAGCTTTGCCCACGCGGCGACAGATTTCCGTTTCCTATCACTCTAGAGGTCAACCATGTCGGTTTCAGAACAACAAGTGCAATCCGCGCTTAAAGAACTCATCGATCCCAACACCCAAAAGGACTTCATTGCCACCAAGTCCGCCAAGAACATCAAGGTGGACGGTGGCAAGGTCACCCTGGATGTGGTGCTGCCCTACCCGGCCAAGATGGTCAGCAGCCAGATCAAGGCCATGATCGAAGACAAGATCAAGACCGTCGCCGGTGTGGAAAGCGCGACGGCCAACATCACCTGGAAAGTGGTGGCCCACAGCGTGCAGAAGGGCGTGAAGCTGATCCCTGGCGTGAAGAACATCATCGCCGTTGCCTCCGGCAAGGGCGGCGTCGGCAAGTCCACCACCGCCGTCAACCTGGCCCTGGCCCTGGCCGCCGAAGGTGCAAGCGTCGGCATGCTGGATGCCGATATCTACGGCCCGTCCCAGCCCATGATGCTGGGCATCCACGGCCGCCCCGAATCCCCCGACGGCCAGAATCTGGAGCCCATGCTGGGCCACGGCCTGCAAGCCATGTCCATCGGTTTCCTGATCGACGTGGAAACCCCCATGGTCTGGCGCGGCCCCATGGTCACCCAGGCCCTGGAACAACTGCTCAACCAGACCAAGTGGAAGGACCTGGACTATCTGGTGGTGGACCTGCCCCCGGGTACCGGCGACATCCAGCTCACCCTGGCCCAACGCGTGCCGGTCACCGGCGCGGTCATCGTCACCACCCCCCAAGACATCGCCCTGATCGACGCCCGTAAAGGCTTGAAGATGTTCGAGAAGGTGGGCGTGCCCATCCTCGGCGTGGTGGAGAACATGAGCCTGCACATCTGCTCCAACTGCGGCCACGAGGAACGCATCTTCGGCGAGGGCGGCGGCGAGCGCATGTGCAAGGATTACGGCACCGAATTCCTCGGCGCCCTGCCCTTGGACATCCGCATCCGCGAGGAGACCGACTCCGGCAAGCCCACCGTGGTGGCCGAACCGGAATCCCGTATCGCCGAGATCTATCGCGCCATCGCCCGCCGCGTGGCGGTGAAGGTGGGCGACCTGGCCGTGGATCATTCCTCCAAGTTCCCCAGTATCGTCATTCAGAACACCTGATCCTGCGCGGAACCGAAAAGGCGTGCGGTATCATCCGCACGCCTTTTTTCTTTCTCAGCCGACATGTCAATCAAATCCGACAAGTGGATCCGCCGCATGGCGACGGAACACGCCATGATCGAGCCCTTCGAGCCGGGCCAGGTCAAATCCGCCAACGGCGGCAAGATCGTTTCCTACGGCACCTCCAGCTACGGCTACGACGTGCGCTGCTCCGACGAATTCAAGCTGTTCACCAACATCAACAGCACCATCGTCGATCCGAAGCACTTCGACCCGAACTCCTTCGTCGAGGTGCGCAGTGACTTCTGCATCATCCCCCCCAATTCCTTCGCCCTGGCCCGCACCGTCGAGTATTTCCGCATCCCCAGGAACGTGCTGGTGGTCTGCCTGGGAAAGAGCACCTATGCCCGCTGCGGCATCATCGTCAACGTCACCCCCCTGGAACCCGAGTGGGAAGGCCATGTGACCCTGGAGTTCTCCAACACCACGCCCCTGCCGGCCCGCATCTACGCCAACGAGGGCGTCGCCCAGATGCTGTTCTTCGAGTCCGACGAAGTGTGCGAGACCTCCTACCGGGACCGGGGCGGAAAGTACCAGGGCCAGACCGGCGTGACGTTGCCGAAGATATAACACCCCGGTATTTAATTCGCTTGAACGCGCGGAAATCACACAGCGGGAACACCGCCTTCCTATAATCCGCGCCAGTTTTTCGACCATCCACGCCCCATCTTGAGGAGAGGGCCATGCGCTTCCGCTTCCCCGTCGTCATCATCGATGAAGATTTCCGTTCCGAGAATGCTTCCGGTCTGGGTATCCGCGCCCTGGCCAAGGCCCTGGAAGATGAGGGCATGGAAATCCTGGGGGTGACAAGCTATGGCGACCTGTCTTCCTTCGCCCAGCAGCAGAGCCGGGCCTCCGGCTTCATACTGTCGGTGGACGACGACGATTTCTCCTCCGGCGAAGCCGAGGAAACCATCGCCGAACTACGCGCCTTCGTTTCCGAGATCCGCCACAGG
>CAZEOR010000047.1:0-11704 GCA_964513695.1 uncultured Thiobacillus sp. | reverse complement strand
GTGGCCAGGGGGGGGATGGGGCGCGTCCTGGCAGATTTTCTGGTGGAGCATCTGCCATTCCTGCAGGACGATCATCTGGGCATCATGGACACGGTGGCGGTACTGCTCCATTCCGGAACCCTGACCCAGCCCCAGTTGGAAACAATCTGGAAGCGGGGCAAACGCAGCAACACCTACTACGTGGCGTTCCTGGAAATGAAAGCGAATATTCTGCCATTACCCCGACCGGATCACCTGGACCTGGAAGCGGCTCGATCTGCATTGTCGGACCGGATATCGGCCGGCCAGCCAGCCGCGCTTGCCCTGGAGCGCGCCTTGTCCGGCCAGGGCCAAACCTTTCTCACTGCAGTCGCCGAAATACTGGAGCGGCCGGAAACCCAGGAAGTGGTCACCCGAACGCTCAACGCCATCGGCCGGTATTTCTCCGGTGGCGAGAACTGGCGGGACGATATCGATCAAGCGGTCAGGGACGCTTGCCAGTCCTTTTCCCCGAGGCTGGAGGCCGCAGCCCGGCTGGCTCGGGTCGATGAAGCACCGGTCAAGCCCATCTTCGCCCGCTCCACTGCCATCGGCTCCCTCATGCGCCGCAAAATCGACCCTATCGTCGCGCCGATCATGGCGGACATCCATCTGTTGTGCGCATAAAAAAGGCCCGAAATCGATCGGGCCCCTTTCCGGACAGAAAAGGCCTATTTCACCGGTTCAGCCGGTTTCATGAACATCTGCATGAAAGCCGCCGGGTCCAGGGGCGTGCCGTTGGCCTGGGGCTGCGTGGCAGTAGCCTTTTCTGCCGCAGGTGGCGCCACGGGAGCCTGCGCGGGCGCGGAACTGGTTTGTGGCACCATGGGGAAGAATGGCAACATGCTCTGGGGGGGCGAAGCCGGCGCGGGTTTCGCAACGGGCACGGCGGGAGCCGGTGCAGGGCTG
Source organism: uncultured Thiobacillus sp. (assembly GCA_964513695.1). GTDB lineage: Bacteria > Pseudomonadota > Gammaproteobacteria > Burkholderiales > Thiobacillaceae > PFJX01. The sequence continues at coordinate 10,777 of CAZEOR010000047.1, read as the reverse complement.
GGTGCCGGCATGAACGGCATGAATAATGTACCGGCCTGCTGGGCGGGTGCCGGCTGAGCCGCAGCTGGAGCCGCCGGCATGGTGGACCAAGGTGTTGGCGCCATTTGCTGCTGGGGTGGTGCCGCCGGGGCGGGATAGGCCATGCCGTAGGGCATTTGCTGTTGGGGCATCGGCACAAAGCCGGTGAAACCACCCTGTTGCTGCTGGGGTAGCGCGAACGGCATCGTGGGCATGCTGGGCATCGATGGCGAGAAAGCCGGCGCAGAGAACGGATTCAGCATGCTGCGCTGGAGATAAGGATTGCCGGAGAACGGCCCGCCCGCATAAGGATTCGCCATCTGGTTCATGTACTGATAGGACATCATGTTGGGCGCCACCTGCATGGCGGGGTACACGGCACTTCCCATGCCGCCGCCAAAGGGGTTCAACAATCCCAGACCGATGGGGGCGATGACACCACCCAAGCCCAGGGGGCTGCCTAAGCCGAACGGGCTCCCGAAACCCAGCGGGCTTCCAAGCCCACCCAACCCGAATGGGCCGGCAGCAAACGGGTTCGATCCAAAGGGGCCTGAGTTGAATGGGTTCGGTGCGAAGGGATTGCTCATTCCTCCCGGATTCAATGCATTCAAGGGGTTCATCATGTTTTCGAAACCCGCCGCCTGGGTGGTTCCGGCCAAGCCGATGAGCAACAGCGAAGCGAAACGCTTCATGGCATTCTCCTGCGTGAATTACGGGATGTGCACACCAGGGCTCCCCGCCGAGGCGGGGAGGAAGACAAGCTTTACAGGTCGCCGTTGGCGGCGGCTTTCATGATGACGTCCATCTTGTCGCGGATATCTGTGGCGTACTTCATCAACTGGTCGGGCGCGCCCATCTTGCCGGAGATGGAATCCAGCCAGGAGGTGTTCCAGTCCAGGGTCAGCACCCAGACGTTCTTGTCAGCGTCTTCCATGATGGCGATGCGGCAGGGCAGGTAGACGATGGATTCCGGGGCGTACTTGAGGATTTCGCGGCCGGCGGCGATGTCGCAGTAGTGATAGACCTCCATGCGCGGGGCATCTTTGTCGCCCAGCACTGCCTGGATGTCTTTCCACATGGGGCTCTCGCCGACTTTCTTGAAGTTGAGCTGGTTGGCGCGCAGTTCCATGGAGGTCTTCACGTCATCGAACGAGAGCCCTTTCTTGGCCTGGTACTTGATGGCCATCAGGTTCATCACGTCCTTGATGTCCATGGCCTTGACCATGCCCATCATCGGCATGATCTTCTTCATCATGGCTTCCTTCTCTTCCGGCGGGATGGTGCGCGACATCTCGTAGGGACGGGTGCCACGGCCACCTGGAGAAACCGGCAGCACGATGGGGCCAGCGGAAATCGGCACATTCTGCAGGTAGGGATTGGCGGCAGGAGCCTGCTGCGCCAGGGTGGGCATGGCGAAAGAGATGGCCAGGGCGGCGACGAGCGTGCGTTTCATTTGTAGCTTCCTTCCTTGTAAGTACAGCGATTTACCGAATGAACGGCTATTTGGGAGCAACGGTGGTCAGGCCGAGCATTTTCCAGTCCTGCATGCCACCGCGATACCACTTGAGTTTGTGGGCCGGATAGCCCAGCGCCAGCAATTGCTTGATGTTGGTGGGAGACTGCCCGCACCAGGGGCCATTGCAGTATAGAACCAGGGTCTTGGCATTTTCGAAGTTCCACAGGCCACCTTGGCGTACTGCGCCAAAACGGAAGATCAGCGTCTCCGCGATTTTCTCCACGTCGGTGTGGGCGGGGTGTAGTTCCTGCCAGGGAATTGCCACTGCGCCAGGGATGATTCCGGAGCGTTGAGGCCAGTCCCCGTCGCGAGAATCGATCACAAGCACGCTGGAATCCCTGCCGGCCTTCTTGAGGTATTCCAGCAACTCGAGTTCGCCGATGGTTTCCACGCCGGGTGCCAAACTCATGGGCTGGACGCAGAACGGAGGGCAGGGCCGCGAAGTAAGGGAGTAATCCGGATCGAGCATGTTTTCAATGTCCGGATTGCGTTCGATCCGGACCTTTTTGCCCAGATGCATCACCTCCACAGAACCGACGGCGTGGGTGATATTGACGTTTTTCTCCGCGGCGATTGCCGCGCTCAAGGAAAAACCGGCCAACAAATATCCTAGGGTCATCGGGTGCAGCAAATTCATGCCTTCTCCTTAAAGCCTTGGATCGGATGGGCAGCCATTGTCGGCGCGAGCGAGGGAATGGCGCAAGGGACGCTCTCCCGATCAATCCTGATATTCGAACACCTTGACCACCTTGGATACGCCGCCGGTCCTGGCGGCGATCTCGGCGGCGGCATTGCCTTCCTCGCGCTTGACCAACCCCATCAGGAATACGGTGCCGGCTTCCGTGACCACTTTCACGTGGTGGGCGCTGAAGCGCTTGTCGTCCAGGAAACGCGCCTTAACCTTGGCGGTCATGTAGCTGTCGTTGCTGCGGGCCAGATAACCGCTGACACCGCCAATGACCATCTCGTCCTGAATATCGCGCACATTCGGCACCGCCATGACGAGTTCCTTCACCTTGGCGCGGGTGGCGGCATCCACCACTTCGCCGGTGAGCAAGACGCGCCGGTTATAACTGGTTACGTTCACATGGGTGTTCTCGCCGAAATTCTCCCGGATACGGCTGCCGGCCTTGAGTTCGATTTCCTCGTCCACAAGGTACGTCCCTGATGTGCGGCGATCCTCGGCCATGAGCACGCCCGCGCCGACGCCGCCCACGACCAGGGGGGCGCAGCCGGTCAAGGGGATGGCGGACAGACCCAGGAGGGTGACGAAGACGAGTTTTTTCATGATTCAGGCTCCAAGCAGGAAGAAGTCGATGCCATCGCACAGGCAGTGGATGGTCAATAGGATGGTTTCGTGGATGCGCTGAGCGGATTCCGCCGGCACGCAGATCAGGATGTCATTTTCGCCAAGGATCTCGCCAACCATGCCGCCGTCGCCGCCGGTCAGGGCGACCACGCGCATATCCCGCTCATGAGCAGCGCGAACGGCCTCCACCACGCCAAGAGCTTGCCCGTATGTGGAAAACACCACGAGGATGTCGCCGGGATGGCCCAGCGCCGCGAGTTGGCGTGCGAATCCCAGGGCCGGATCGGCATCGTCCACCATGGCTGCGCCTTCTCCATGCAGGGCGACTGCCGCCAGACCGGGGCGGTCCTTATCAAGCCGATCCGACAGAATCGCGGCCATATGCCGACTTGACAGGTTCGAGGGGCCGACGCCGCAAGTCAGGATCTTGCCTTCGCCGAGCAGGCAGTCAGTCATGACCCGTGCCGCGTGCCCGATGGGTTCAACCAGACTGTCCGCCGCATCGATCAGAACCTGGATGCTGGCCTGGAACTGATCGTGGATGCGTTGGGTGAGGGGCATGAAACGGTATAAGTGAGCAAAAGAGCAATTATAGCGACCGGGTCCGGGACTTTCCCTGCAAGGCGCTCAGGTTTCGAAGGCGGACTTGATCCAGGCCATTTTCCCAGCATCCAGCAGCAGGGCGTCGAACCGGCAGGGGGCGTCAACACCCTGACTGGACAGATAGTGGCGCGCCGCCAGGATGATCCGTCCCCGCTTGGTGGCGGTGATGCTTTCCGCCGCGCCTCCAAACGCCGATACGGCCCGCGCTCGCACTTCCACGAACACCAGCACCTCCCCGTCCCGCATGATCAGGTCGATTTCCCCGCCCCGACAACGGTAGTTGCTGGCGACCGGCTTGAGTCCCTGACGAACCAGATACTCGGCCGCCCGGCGTTCCGCTTCCGCGCCGATGGACTGAGCTGCCTTGCCCATGGTTCCCTCCCGTTTCGCTACACTGCCGACAGATTAACCGCACACCCATCATGTTCGACACCCCCCAACCAGCTCGGCCAGGCACGCTCTACATCGTCGCCACACCCATCGGTAATCTGCGTGATCTGACCCTTCATGCCGTGGACATCCTCAAATCAGTGGATCTCATCGCTGCGGAGGACACCCGCAACAGCCAGGGCTTGCTCTCCGCCTACGGCATCCAGTCACGTCTGATTGCCCTGCATGAACACAACGAGGCGGCCGGCGCCATGCGCCTGGTGGCGGATTTGCAGGCAGGGAAAAGCCTGGCTTATATCTCGTATGCCGTCTCCTGCTTGAAAAAAAAACCCGGCGCAAAACTGGTCGCTGCGGCGCGGCTGGCAGATATCCCTATCGTGCCGATTCCCGGCGCCAGCGCCGTCGCCACCGCCCTGTCGGTGGCCGGGCTCGAAGGACCCTGGCTCTTCGCAGGATTCCTGCCGCCGAAAGCTGTCGCCCGCCGAAAGGCGCTGGAGGGCTTGAATGCCTTGCCCTGCGCATTGGTGTTCTATGAAGCGCCCCATCGCATCGAGGAATGCGTCGAGGATCTCGCAGCGGTGTTGGGAGGCGATCGAACTCTTCTGTTCGCACGGGAACTCACCAAGCGTTTCGAGCAAATCCACCAGTGCCACCTCGCCGCAGCCCCCGCTTGGCTGGCGGAGGACGAGAACCACCGACGCGGAGAATTCGTGCTGGTGGTTTCCGCACCGGTCGCCGAGAAAATCGATGACGCTGGCGAAGCGCGCCGCATCCTGGAAGTCCTGTTGGATGAGCTGCCGGTGAAGCAGGCCGCCCAACTCACCGCCCGCCTCACCGGCGGACGCAAGAATGCCCTGTACGATCTTGCACTTGAACTGAAACAAGAGAAATGAATATGGACTGTCTCACAATCACCCGCCCCGACGACTGGCACGTTCATCTGCGCGACGGCGACATGCTGGCCGCTGTGCTGCCGGACACCGCCCGCCGCTTCGCCCGGGCCATCGTCATGCCCAACCTGAAGCCGCCTGTACGTACGGTGGCGGAGGCTGCCGCCTACCGGGAGCGCATTCTGGCCGCCCTGCCGGCGGGCATGACGTTCGATCCGCTCATGACCCTCTACCTCACCGACAACACCGATCCGGCGGAAATCGCGCGGGCCAAGGACAGCGGCTTCGTCCACGCGGTGAAGTACTACCCGGCCGGCGCCACCACCAATTCCGATTCCGGCGTGACCGATATCCGCAAGGTGGATGCGGCGCTGGAAGCCATGCAGGAATACGGCCTGCCCCTGCTCCTGCATGGCGAGGTGACCGATCCGGAGGTGGATGTCTTCGACCGGGAGGCGGTGTTCATCGACCGCATCCTCGCCCCCCTGTTGCAACGGTTGCCGCGCCTGAAAGTGGTGCTGGAGCACATCACCACCCGCCAGGCGGCGGAATTCGTGATGGCGGCACCGGTCAACGTGGCGGCCACGATCACGGTCCATCATCTGCTCTACAACCGCAATGCCATGTTCCAGGGGGGCATGCGTCCCCATTACTACTGCCTGCCGGTGCTGAAACGGGAGATCCATCGCAGCGCCCTGTTGGAAGCCGCCATCGGCGGCAATCCCAAGTACTTTCTGGGCACCGACAGCGCGCCCCACGCGAAAGGGGCCAAGGAAAATGCATGCGGTTGCGCCGGCATTTATACCGCCCACGCCGCCCTGGAGTTGTACGCCGAAGCTTTCGAGGCCGCCGGCGCCCTGGACCGGCTGGAAGCCTTTGCCAGCTTCTTCGGCCCGGAGTTCTACGGGCTTCCCCGCAACCGGAAAACCGTCACGCTGGTCAGGGAAGACCAGCCGGTGGCGGCCGATCACCCCTCCGGCGTGGTGCCGTTGCGTGCTGGAGAGAATCTGGCCTGGCGCCTGCGCTGACTTGGACGTTCAGCCAACCCGGCAGGACAGCATGCCAATGGAACCGTATTCGATGCGGTCGTTGAACAGTTCGACGGGCTCGTCCTCGCGCCGCTGAGCGGCCACGTAAAGCATGGGCAGATAATGCTCCAGGGTGGGCACGGCCAGCCGGGCATCCTCGGTCATGCTGCTCCCGGAAACCAGGGAAACGAGGCTGGTATGGTCACCGTCGAGCAGGGCTTGGCGCACCTTCGCATCGAAGCGGTCCGCCCAGTCGAATGCCGCTTCCGGCCGACTCCAGTCCATGCGCCCTAGGTTGTGCACCACATTGCCGCTGCCCAGAATCAGTACGCCCTCGTCCCTTAACGAACGCAGCCGAATCGCCAGATCGTAATGCCAAGCGGGTGGCCGGGTACCGTCCAGGCTCAACTGCACCACAGGGATATCGGCCTCTGGAAACAGGTGCGCCAGCACCGACCAAGCGCCGTGATCCAGGCCCCAATCCTGATCCGCCGCAACGGAAATCGGCGCCAGCAGGTTTTTGACTCGTTCAGCCAATTGTGGATCACCCGGTGCGGGATACTGGAATTCAAATAATTCGCGCGGAAATCCGCCGAAATCGTGAATGGTTTCCGGCTGCGCCATGGCCGTGACCGCCACGCCCGAGGTCTGCCAGTGGGCGGAGATGGCCAGGATAGCCCTGGGTTCTGGCAGGCGGGCAGCGATTTCCCGCCAGAGTTTGCTGTTGGCGTTGTCTTCAACAGCGTTCATCGGGTTGCCGTGGCCGATGAACAGTGCGGGCATGACAGGCAATCAGGCGACCTTTCGCTGAAGTCTTTCCAGCAGGCTGTTCACCGCCCGCTCCATGAGCGGCACACTGTCGAGAATTTCGGCCTGGCCGTCACGGAACTTGGCGGCCAGACCTTCCGCGTTGATGGACATCGCCCGCTGGCCCAGGCGGTTTGTGAACAGGTAAATGCCCTTCAAGGGGCTGACCCAGGCCAGTTTTGCCCGGGCCAGGGTGCCGTCATCCATGCGGTATTCAATCCAGGAGCCGCGTTTGAGCTGCTGGACACGAACTTCATGTTCATCTTTTTCGGCTACCTCACCGGTACGGGCCAGCCAACCCACATCGCCGATGACAATTTCTTCCACCAGCGGCCGCTCCTCGGGTTCGGCCGAAATTTCCTCCAATAAGCCGGGGTCGACATTGAGCGTTTCGGTCAGGACGGGAATCTCGATGAAATCATTGGGGCTTGCAGGATCTGTAAGTTGTTCGGATTCGTCGACGGGAATCGGCGTCAATTCGGGAGCGGGCGGCGCATCCTTCGCGCCACTCAGGCCGGCGCGAACCGCTACAGCATGGCACTTCACCAAACCGGTAAAGAATTGGTCTCGCACGATCCCGGACGTGCCCAGGGTGGCAAGCCCCTGGTCCAGTCGCTTGAGCAGATCGGGTAATAGTGAAACCAGTTTCCTGCGGTCCTCGGGCTTGATCTTGGGCGTTACGCTCCATATCAGGTCATCCATGGTGCGCAAGGCCTGGAGCCATTCGTCGCCACCCTCGCCGGAGCGGGCGCAATGGAGTCCGAGCAATTGTTCCCACTGGCCGAGAAGGAACGCACGGATGAACTCCGGCATGGCTTGGTCGAACAGATGGCTTTCCACTTCGTTGTGGGCGACGATCCGGCCGATTTCGGTCTGTTCACGTTGCCGGATGACCTGAGCGCTTTTTCCTGTCATTTCGTCGATGCGGCGCTTCTCGCCAGTCTCGTACCGGATGAAATCCTCCAGAACCAAGGAAAAGATATCCAACTGTTCATCGAATTGACTCAACACACGCTGGATCAATTCGTCCACTTTCTTGTAGAGGCCGCTTTCATGACCCTCATCCTCGTTCCAGCCCATGGAGGCTTCGGCCAGCACATCCAGGAGGCGGCGTGCAGGGTGGGCTTTCTGGGAGAAAAAGGCCCGATCCAGCATGGCCACTTTCAGTACTGGAATCTGCAGCCGGCCGATCAGGGCCTTCATGGCGTCGGGGATGCGCCGATCATCCAGGATGTAGTCGAACACCATGGCGACGATATCCAGGGTCATGGCATCCATCTGGCCCATGGAGCCGGCGACTGGGCTGCTCTTGATTTCCCTCAGGATGTTGACTTGGCCGTTGGCGAGAAGCGCCCCATCGATTCCGGCAGCGACGAAACTTTCGGTCTGGCCACGTTGGAGGTGCGTCAGGGCCTGCATCACCCCTGGTGGAATACTGAGCGGCATGGTGTCACCAGGAGGCATTCCCCCCGCCTGCTTTGGCAGGCCGCCTGCAAGCAGGTCCGTCATCGCGGTGGGCAAGGTCACCTGGGCTGCGTGGGGTTCGCCAGTCATTCCCATGCTTCCCACGGCCATGAGCTGCCGCAATACGGCCAGGATATCCTGCCCCTCTTCCGGAGCGACGGGAGTTTCCATGCGTGCCTTGGCCGTCGGCGAGGGGGTCTGGACGGGCTTCCGCGCACCGACCCGGATAGTGGGTAGAACCCCTTTTTCCACCAGATGCCGGTTGATCCCCTGATAAACCTCACGGACTCGCCGGGGCAGCAGCTTATTGATCAGGGGGACCAGCACCAGTTGGGTTTTTACCGGCAAGCCCTGGCTTTTCAGGGTGTCCATGACCACTGCGCCTACCACTTCCGGTCCGATGGGGTTGTTGCCCTGTTGCAGTTCAGGATCGTTCAGCAGCACACCGATGCGTTTGGTCAGACCGAAGAGCTCCTCGCCACAGAAATTGTTCAGTGCGTTCTCGATCGTACTGGCAGCGAGGGATTCTTCCAGGTCGTCCGGTTCGACCAGACTGAGTTGGGTTGCATCCAGGTCAGCCGTGCCGGGTTGTAGGCCCGGCTCACGCCGGCATTCACGTTTGAATTGTTGGTAGAAGCGGCGGCGGAATTCGGTCTCGACGAGAGCGTGCTGATCGCGGGCAAAGTCCATTGCGGCACCATAGATCCGCCGTGTCTCGTAGGCGGTCACCCGATCCGTGAGTTCCAGAAGTTCGCCGGCGGCATGTTCCAAGGTCTTGGCCAAAGCGGATGCCAGTCGAACCGCTACCATTTCGCCACATCCGTTGAGCAAAGCCGCCCCCTCCTGCGAGGCGCTCCCTCGGACGTGACCGAACTGGCTCAGTTCCACCACATTGTTCTTGCGAGAATCTTGCATTGCCCTATCCCCCGGCGGGCAAACCACCTATCCGTACCCGGACCTTCGGCGTTTCACCCACCTTCAACTTCTGAGACCGATGGGATCACACGCCTATGAGGATGACGGAATGCAAGGAGTGGGCAGCCGGACTGGCTGTCAGTGAATCCACCTGGCAATCCCGCTATCCTAGGGTTACCCCCTTAGACCGGTGATTTTGCGTCCCCGCCTTTCGACGGGTTTGCCCCATTCAGGTCGCACAAAATAAACACGTTTACATAAACGTGTTATCGGACGCACAGGAGAAGACTTTAGTTCCTTTTCAAGGCAGGTGACAGGGAGCCGAAAAAGAAAAGGCCAGCATATGGGCTGGCCTTGGAATGGTGGTGGACCGAAGGAGGATCGAACTCCCGACCTCCGCATTGCGAACGCGGCGCTCTCCCAGCTGAGCTATCGGCCCTTGAGCAAATTTCGGCGCGGAGTATAGCGAAATCCCCGATGGCATCCTAGCCGGCAGCCCTGGTTCTTGCCCTCCAGAACATCCACAGGCCAAGCAGGATCATGGGCAGGGAAAGCCACTGGCCCATGCTGACAATATCGGATCGGCCGAAGATGCCGGCATCCGGATCGCGGAAGTATTCGGCGATGAAGCGGAACGCGCCATATCCCATGAGAAACAGACCGGATGTGGTGCCGACCGGGCGGGGTTTGGCGCTATATAGCCAGAGCAGGACGAACAAGCCGAGCCCTTCAAGCCCGGCTTGGTAGAGCTGGGAAGGATGGCGCGGAATGTCGTCGCCGGCCTGGGGGAAAATCATTGCCCAGGGCAGGGTTGGGTCTGCGGGGCGGCCCCAGAGCTCGCCATTGATGAAGTTGCCGATGCGGCCGAACATGAGACCGAGGGGAACCAGGGGGGCGACGAAATCGCCGACTTCCAGGAAACGCCGGCCACTTTTTCTGGCATGCCGGGCCAAGGCCATTAGAACGCCGACGAGGCCGCCATGGAAAGACATGCCGCCTTTCCAAACTGCCAGGATGTCTTCCGGATGACTGAAGTAAAAAGCGGGTTCATAGAACAGTACCTGGCCCAGACGTCCGCCCAGTACCACACCGATCGCGCCCCAGAAGACAAGATCGTCCAATTCCGGATTGCTCCACCCGCTTTCCTGGCGAGCCCGGACCCGTAAGCGGCCAAGCAGGATGAAAGCGGCGAACGCCAGCACATACATCAACCCATACCAGCGTACGGCGAGGGGGCCGATGGCGACCGCGATGGGATCGAATTGCGGGTGGATGAGCATGTGAGTGACCGGAAAAGGGGACGGGAGAAGTGACTGGGCTAAAATGGTGCGGATTATAGCCAGCCGAGGTTTCCGCCATGCCTGAATACCGCTCACGTACTACCACCCATGGCCGCAACATGGCGGGGGCCCGCGCCCTGTGGCGAGCCACCGGCATGAAGGATGGGGATTTCGACAAACCCATCATCGCCATCGCCAACTCCTTTACCCAGTTCGTACCAGGCCACGTGCATCTGAAGGATCTGGGCCAGATGGTGGCACGGGAGATCGAGGCGGCGGGCGGCGTGGCGAAGGAATTCAATACCATCGCCGTGGACGACGGCATCGCCATGGGCCACGGCGGCATGCTGTATTCCCTGCCGTCCCGGGATTTGATCGCCGATTCCGTGGAATACATGGTGAACGCCCACTGCGCCGACGCCCTGGTGTGCATCTCCAACTGCGACAAGATCACCCCCGGCATGCTGATGGCGGCCCTGCGCCTCAACATTCCCACGGTGTTTGTCTCCGGCGGCCCCATGGAAGCGGGCAAGGTGCAGCTGGCCATGCCCGGCAAG
>CAZEOR010000046.1:0-11786 GCA_964513695.1 uncultured Thiobacillus sp. | reverse complement strand
TCTGCGACTCGGCGGGCGCGGGGATTGGTGTGGGCCATGAGTGGAGAAGAATACCGGCGGAGGGAAGACTCCGCCGGTCAGGATCACAAGGTCCGGGCCACCTCGACCACCTCGTAGCATTCGAGCTGGTCGCCTTCCTCGATGTCGTTGAAGTTCTTCAGATTCAGGCCGCATTCGAAGCCCGCCTTCACATCCTTCACGTCATCCTTGAAGCGCTTGAGGGACTCCAGTTCGCCGTCGTGGACCACCACGTTGTTGCGCAGCACACGTACACGGGCGGAACGTTTCAGTACGCCGTCCAGCACGTAGCAGCCAGCCACCGCACCCACCTTCGTAATGCGGAAAACCTGCCGAATCTCGGCAAGGCCCAGTGCGTTTTCCTTCTTCTCCGGCGAGAGCAACCCGCCCAAGGCGGCTTTCACGTCATCCACGGCTTCGTAGATGATGTTGTAGTAGCGCACATCCACCCCGGCGGACTCGGCCAGCTTGCGGGCCAAGGCGTCGGCGCGCACGTTGAAACCAATGATGACTGCGCCGGAGGCGATGGCCAGGTTGATGTCCGATTCGGAAATCGCGCCGACGGCGGCATGGATGATGTTGACCTTGACCTCGGCCGTGGACAGCTTGCCCAGGGCATGGGACAGACCCTCGTAGGAGCCCTGCATGTCGGCCTTGAGGATGAGGGGCAGGGATTTGACCTCGCCCTCGCCCATCTGCTCGAACATGTTTTCCAGCTTGGCGGCCTGCTGGCGCGCCAGCTTGACGTCGCGGAACTTGCCCTGGCGGAACAGGGCGATTTCCCGCGCCTTGCGCTCGTCGGGCAGCACCAGCACGTCCTCGCCGGCGCCGGGTACGTCGGATAGGCCCTGGATTTCCACGGGAATGGCCGGACCGGCCTCGTTCACCGGCTTGCCGGTCTCGTCCAGCATGGCGCGTACCTTGCCGAAGGCGGAGCCGGCCAGCAGCACGTCGCCACGCTTCAGGGTGCCGGACTGGACCAGGATGGTGGCTACCGGTCCGCGTCCCTTGTCGAGACGGGATTCGATCACCACACCCTTGGCCATGGTGTCCACGGGTGCTTTCAGTTCCAGCACTTCAGCTTGCAACAGGATAGCGTCGAGCAATTTGTCGATGCCGGCGCCGGTCTTGGCGGAAACATCCACGAACTGGGCATCACCGCCCCACTCTTCGGGCACGACACCTTCGTTTGACACTTCCTGGCGGATCTTTTCCGGACTCGCACCCGGCTTGTCGATCTTGTTCACCGCCACCACGATGGGCACGTTGCCGGCCTTGGCGTGGTGAATGGCTTCCCGCGTCTGGGGCATGACGCCATCGTCTGCGGCCACCACCAGAATCACGATATCGGTGGCCTTTGCGCCGCGGGCACGCATGGCGGTGAACGCCTCGTGTCCGGGGGTATCAAGGAAGGTCACCATGCCCTTGGCGGTTTCCACGTGGTAGGCCCCGATGTGCTGGGTGATGCCGCCTGCTTCGCCGGCGGCCACTCGGGTGCGCCGGATATAGTCGAGCAGGGAGGTCTTGCCGTGGTCGACGTGGCCCATGACGGTCACCACCGGGGCACGCGGCTTGAGCTCGACTTCCTTGTGCTCGCCCTCATCTTCCAGGTAGGACTCGGGGGTATCCATGGCGGCGGGCTTGGCGATATGGCCCAACTCCTCCACCAGAATCATGGCGGTTTCCTGATCCAGAACCTGATTGATGGTCACCATGGAGCCCATTTTCATAAGTACCTTGATGACTTCGGCAGCCTTGACCGACATTTTGTGGGCCAAATCGGCCACACTGATGGTCTCAGGGACCAAGACCTCGCGCACTACCGGCTCGGCCGGGGCCTGCTGGGCTTGCTCGTGATCGGACTTGTGGCGGCCCTTCTTGGAACGCCATCCGTCTCCGGTATCCACGGCACCCCGGGTCTTGAGGCCGGGGCGCTTGCTGGGCGCCGGCTCTTCCTTGCCTTTCTTGGCAGGGGCCTTGTCCGCTTTGGGTTTCACCGACGGTTTCACGGCGGGCTTGACCTCGGCCGGCTTGGCGGCTGCGGGTTCAGCCGGCTTGGCGGCGGCAACCTTGGCTGCCTCCTCGGCCTGGCGGCGGGCGATCTCCCGATCCTGCTTGACCTTGAGTTCCGCTTCCTGGATTGCACGCAATTGGGCGTTACGCTTGGCTTCCTGTTCCCGCACCTTGCGTTCTGCATCGCTCAGGATGGAAGGAATGACACGCGGTGCCGCCGGAGCGGCAGGTGCGGCCGGCGCCATGACCACAGGCTCGACAACCTCGGGCGCCTCTGCCACGGCAATCGGCTCTTCAATGATGGGCTGCACCGGAGGGGATTCTTCAGCCGGCGCAGGCACTTCCTCTGCCACGACTTCGGCTGGGGATTCAACAGCGGCTTCAACTGGAATTTCTACAGGCTCTGGAACCGGTGGCATCACTTCGATGACCGGCATCTCCTCGATGGGCGCCGCTGTCTCGCTTGACACAGCCTCCGCGCCTGGACCTTCGCGTTTTACCAAGACGCGTTTTTTTCGCACCTCGACCTGGACGGTCCGGGTTCGGCCCGTGCTGTCGGCGGTCTTGATCTCGCTGGACTGCTTGCGGGTCAGGGTGATCTTGGTCTTCGGCTCGCGGGCGCCATGCTTGCCGCGCAGATAGTCAAGAAGTCGTGTCTTGTCCTGGTCCGACAATTCATCGTTGGTGCCTTTGACGGCCACGCCGGCGGCTTGCAGCTGTTTGACCAGCAGGGCCGGGTCTACCTTGAGTTCCGTGGCGAACTGTTCAACGTTCATGCTTTACCCCTGTCAGGCCCCCGCCAGCATCGGCGCGCGCGCGGTCATGATCAGCGCCTTCGCGCGTTCCTCGTCCATGGCGGTGAGTTCCACCAGCTCATCGACTGCGAGATCGGCTAGATCCTCGGCGTTTTTTATTCCCTTGGACGTAAGCAGGGCAACGGTTTCCTCGTCCATGCCCGCCACGCTCATCAGGTCGGCGGCAGCGCTTTCCACCGCCTCTTCCCGCACGATGGCATCGGTCAGCAATGCATCCCTGGCACGGGCACGCAGCTCATTCACGGTGTCCTCGTCATAGGCCTCGATTTCCAGCATCTCCGCCAAGGGCACGTAGGCCACCTCCTCAAGGCTGGTAAAACCTTCTTCCACCAGCACTTGGGCCACATCCTCGTCCACATCCAGTTTCTGCATGAACATGTGGATCAGGCCGGAAGCCTCTTGCTCGTGTTTTTGCTCAGCCTCTTCCACAGACAGGATGTTGATGTCCCAGCCGGTGAGCTCGGCAGCCAGCCGCACGTTCTGGCCGTAGCGGCCGATGGCGATTTCCACCTGATCAGGTTCCACCACCACATCCATGGCGTGTTTCTCTTCATCCACAACGATGCTGTTCACTTCCGCCGGGGACAGAGCATTGATGACAAACTGAGCCGGGTCTGGAGCCCACAGCACGATATCGACCCGTTCGCCGTTCAGTTCGTTGGTTACCGCCGTAACCCGTGTGCCGCGCACGCCGATACAGGTTCCCTGGGGATCGACGCGGGGATCGTTGGATTTCACGGCGATCTTGGCGCGCATGCCGGGATCACGGGCGGCAGCCTTGATTTCCACGATGCCCTCTTCCACCTCGGGCACTTCCAGGCGGAACAGTTCCATGATGAATTGAGGCGAGGTCCGCGACAGAGTCAACTGGGGCCCGCGTCCGCCGCGTTCGGCGCGCACCAGATAGGCCCGCACCCGATCTCCGACCCGCAGGTTTTCCTTGGGGATCATCTGGTCTTTTTCCAGCCGCCCCTCTATACGGCCGGATTCCACGATGGCACTACCCCGTTCCATACGCTTGATGGTGCCGGAAACGAGTGCATCGTTGCGCGCCAGAAAATCGTTGAGCACCTGCTCACGCTCGGCGTCGCGGATACGTTGAAGGATGACCTGCTTGGCGGCTTGGGCGCCGATTCTGCCAAACGCCACCGCTTCCAGAGGCTCTTCGAGGAACTCGCCGATCTGAGCATCCGGATTTTGCTCCCGTGCCTGGCTCAGCGTGTATTGACGATCCGGCGCTTCGATCTCGGCATCTTCCGGCAGCACTTCCCAGCGACGGAAAGCCAAATATTCGCCGGTCTTGCGGTCTATCTCGACACGCACTTCCGCATCTTCGGTGAACCGCTTCTTGGTGGCGTGGGCCAAAGCCGCTTCCAGGGCGCCGAACACCACCTCGGGTTCCACATTTTTCTCACGCGCCAAGGCGTCAGCCAGCATCAACACTTCCCGACTCATCGCATCCTCCGGGTATGACCCTCAAGCACCGGCGCCAGGCGAGCAGAATCCACCTCCACAAGGGGAATCGCCACCATCACGCCATCCATCTCCAATTGCAACACGCCGCCCTCCAGCCCCTTCAATACCCCGGTAAATCGCTTGCGCCCATCTAGGGGAGCATGCAAACGGATATTGGCCCGTTCACCAACAAAACGAATGAAATCCGCTTCCTTGACCAAGGGCCGATCCAACCCCGGAGAAGACACTTCAAGACGGTCGTAATCCACGTTCTCCACCATGAACAATCGAGTCAACTGATTGCTCACTCGAACGCAGTCGTCCACATTGATGCCCTCGGGTTTATCAATATAGAGACGCAACAAACCCCGGCCGACCCTTTCCAGGGCCACCATTTCGTATCCCATACCCGTCAGGGTTGAATCGATCAGTGTCTGCAAATCCATGATTGAGAAATAAAAAATGGGCGCGAAGCCCATAGAAAACTTTTGGATTATACATCAGATCATAGCCATCCCCGCTAGAGTCTTTGCATTAGAACAACAGTCTCACCAAGCTCCCTTGCCGCGTCCCTTGCCAGACAAGGAACGAGGGGCTGGCACAGCGACAAGGCCGCAAATGATTGCGGAAGGCAACTCTGGAGGTTTGTCTCTACTCGCCGCCCACCCTTCGCTCCAGAACGATGTTTTCATGCCCACCCTCAAGACTCAGAGTTGCAAGCCAGGCGCCTTCGCCCGGCAGTGTGGTTCGAACCAGGTAACGCCCACCACCTACGGCCTCCAGCGGAAAAACCTTGCCCGAAGCCTGACCAGGACGGCTGAGCATTAATTTGACCTGAACATGTTCCACGCCAGCCCCATCCGCCCCTGTCACCTTGACTTGCACCGTTCCCTGCCTATCGGGACGCATAGCATCCAGCCCGCCCACCTCCAGGTGCCAACCGAGTCTGGCCAACTTGTCGTCCATTTTGAGATGGTGGCCGATCCCCTTGGCAGCATCCTCTCCATGGGCGACAACACCGGCGAATCCGGTATGGATGTTCTTGTCCTTGACACCCGGCAGGAACAGGCTGGCCAAGGCGGGCGGCAGCCCCTGCCCGGCAATGTAGACAAAGCCGCCGAAAATCACGGTGATGACCACAAAAAAAGCGATCATGAGCTTGGGTGCCCAGTGCACACCCTGTTGCAAGCCAGCTTTCTCACCATATAGCTGGAACAGGAGAACCGCGACGGTCGGATAAGCGATGACATGCAAGGTGACCACATCCAGCCC
Organism: uncultured Thiobacillus sp.; assembly: GCA_964513695.1. Classification (GTDB taxonomy): domain Bacteria; phylum Pseudomonadota; class Gammaproteobacteria; order Burkholderiales; family Thiobacillaceae; genus PFJX01. Next base: position 6,213 of record CAZEOR010000046.1, on the reverse strand, counting down.
TGGCCAGACCACGACTGCATAGGCCATGTAGGCGAAACTCGGCAAGGCGGATGCCACCACCGCACTCCAGAAATTCGACAGTTTGAGCGACCGTGCCCCGCCATAGAGCAGTACGGTCAGCAACATGCCGCCGAAGATCGAGATGAGGAGATTCATGCTGGATGCCGCTCAATGTTGGGTGAAGAAACGGGCTGGATCGACAACAATGTCGCCTTTTCCGGAACGAATGACGAATTCGAACTCATGCACTTGCCCGGCACGGACTGGATCCAGCTTGACACTGGCCTGGACGATCACGCTTTTGCCGTTCTTGATTCGCACCTGATTGAAATTACCCATATCCAGCGCACCCGCCGGCAGACCTTTGGCTGAGATGGCATAGCTCTCCTCGCCACCGGAAATGTTGGTCAGTCGAATCTGGTAACGGTTACGGATGGAGCCGTCGGACAGGATCACAAACAAGGGCTGACGAATCTGCTGAATGCTGTGCTCGAAGCTGTTGCGGTGCCCCATGTCGTAAATCAGATAGGCGGTCATGAGCACAAGGGATACGCCATAACCCAACACCTTCAGGTTCTTCCAGTGCAATTTCACCGGTTCGGGCTTGGCTTTCGCCAAATTGGTCTCCGAGTCGTAGCGCACCAGTCCATGTTCCCAACCCATCTTGTCCATAATGGTGTTGCAGGCGTCAACGCACAGGCCGCAGGAAATGCACTTGTATTGCAGTCCGTTGCGAATATCGATTCCCACCGGACAAACCTGCACGCACAGCCCGCAATCCACACAATCACCATGCCCCTTGGAGACACGCTCATCCCGCGTCCTCAACCCGCTACGTGCGGCCATGCGCCCCGCCACCCCTTCCCCGCGCAACCGATCGTAGTGAACAGTCAGGGTTTCGGGCTCGTACATGGCGCTCTGGAAGCGGCCATATGGACAAATGAAGGTACAGACATGCTCGCGTAGAACGGCTGCCGCCAGATATGTGGAAATACTCAGGGCAAGTGTGGTGATATAAGCGGCAGCTGGTGCCCGGCCGAGAAAGATTTCCGCCAGAAGGGTCGGAGCATGGCCAAAATAGAGCACAAAAGTGATAGCCGTCCAGAACGACAGCAGGAGCCAAATCAGCCGGGTTCCACCCACCTTGAGAAGCTTCTCCGTGTTGCTCCAGGGCTCCCTCGACAGACGCAGGCGGGCGGGGCGCTCACCCTGCAGAAAATGCTCGGTCCAGATAAAGGCATCCGTCCACAGGGTCTGGAAACAGAAATAGCCACAGAATGCGCGCCCCACCAAGGCAGTGATGAAAAACAGAAACACGGCCGCGATGAACAGCAGCAGAGCCAGCCAGAAGATATCCTGGGGATAAACGGTCAGATCAAAAATCAAGTATCGCCGGCCCGGTATGTCGAACATCAACGCCTGGGAAGGGGCATCGTTACGTGACCAAGGCAACCAAGGCAGGAGGAAATAGACAGCGAATCCGAGCCAGAGAATGCTCGACTTGAACCGACGGAATGGCCCCTTCACGGAACGGGGAACGATCGGTATCCGTTTGAAGTAGAGATCTTTACCTGCGTTTTCCACGACATCACCTACTGGATTGATTCGCAAACCCGCTCCGGGAATGGATTTGCGAATCGGTCCAGGATAGCCCGGTCAGAAGCAAAAAACCCCGGCGAACCGGGGTTTTTCCAGATGATCAGAATGATTTACTTGCCACCGCCCAATTCATGGACGTAGACCGAAAGAACACGGATCTGTTCCGGCTTCAGGCGGCCTTCCCAGGCGGGCATCACACCTTTGTTCAAACCACTGGAGATCACCTTCTTCACCGCATCGATCTTGGCAGCATCGTTTTCGGCACCCGGCACGTTGGCCCACAACCAGACCTTGTCAGTCAAGTTGGCGGAGCCGATATCCTTGCGCCCCTTGGCGTCGTCACCGTGGCAGTAGAAGCAGGCTGCGGCGTGGGAGTGGAACAATTCCTTACCCTTGGCCGCCTTGGCGACGTCAACCTTGGCCGCGCCGGACAAGGAAACCACGTAATTGGCCAATACATCAATCTGCTCGGAAGCCAGCGCCTCGCCAAAGGGAGGCATATAGCCGCGGCGGCCCTTGGTGAGAGTCTCCTGAATCTTCTCAAACGCGCCGCCGTAAATCCAATCGTCATCGGTCAGATTGGGGAAAAAACCCACTTTGCCCTGACCGCCGGCCTGATGGCAGGCCGCGCAGTTTTCCGAGAACAACGCCTTGCCCGCGGACACCACGAAGCTGCTGAGCTCCGGATCCTTGGCCACTTTTTCGAAAGGCAGGCTGGCGATCTTGTCGAAGTAGGGTTTCTGGGCAGCGGCTGCTTCCTGAGTTTCAGCAAGCAGCTTGGCCCGTGTATTCCAGTGCCAGGCTTCTTCCTGGCCGTCGGCGTTCACGTAGGTGATGGTGTTGACACCCGGCAAGAAGCTCTTACCAACCGGCCAGGAGGGGTATACCACCCAATAAACCAAGGCGAACACGATGGTCACGTAGAAAGTGTAGGTCCACCAGATAGGCAGAGGATTGCTGAATTCCTGAAGGTCACCGTCCCACACGTGGCCCGTGGTCTGAACGCCAGAGGATTGCGATTGGCTAGGGGTGTTGTCAGCCATTGGACTTGTCCTTCATTTCGTCGTCGTCGTCAAGAAATGGAATGTTCTTGTGCTCTTCCAGCTTTTGCCCCCGCTTCCTGCTGCCATAGACCCAGAACACGATCAGGCAGAAGGTGATGAAGAAAATCAGCAAACCGAGGGGCTTGGTGTTTTCCGGGTGCGCAAACCATTCCATCAGCGGAATTTCACCAACTCTTCAGGTTTGATCTTGCTGAAATCCACCATGGTGCCGAGTACCTGTAGATAGGCTACCAGAGCATCCATTTCGGAAACATTGGAACGGTCGCCGTCATAGTTGCCTTCCAGTGCCTGGGCCACCAGATTCTTCTGAGCATCGGGGATGTGCAGGGTCTTGGCCACTGCCTCACCGAACTGCTTTACGTTGCGCTGGTATTCCTCCTCGTTGGCGGAATACGGCACACCGGTGATACGTAGCGCGCGCATGCGATCGCCCACGTCGGATATATCCAGCTTGGTATCCTGCAACCATAGATAGTTGGGCATCACGGATTCCGGCACCACGGAGGTAGGCTTGATCAAGTGCTGCACATGCCATTCGTTGGAGTACTTGCCGCCAACGCGGGCCAGATCCGGCCCCGTGCGTTTGGAACCCCACTGGAAGGGATGATCGTATTTGGATTCCGCCGCCAGGGAGTAATGGCCATATCGCAACTGCTCGTCGCGGAAAGGACGGATCATCTGGGAATGACAGGTATAGCAACCCTCCCGGATATAGAGATCACGACCGCGCTGCTCAAGGGGAGTATAGGGCCGGACGCCGTCCACCTTCTCCATGGTGTCCTTGATAAAGAACAGGGGAGCGATCTCAACCAGCCCCCCCGCACTGATCGCCAGCATGGTGAATACCAGCAGGATGCCTGCGTTGGTCTCGACGTTCTCGTGTTTGAAGTTCTTGAACATTTTCTAACCTCGTCCGTATCAAACCGCGGCGGTGGCGGGGGTACCAGCGGCTTCCGCGGCGCGCACACCCTGACGGATGGTCATGTAGACGTTGTAGGCCATCAACACCATACCGGTCAGATAGAACATGCCGCCGATGGCGCGCATGGCATAGAAGGGATGCATGGCTGCCACCGATTCCACGAAGGAGTATTGGAGATTGCCGAAGTCATCGAAGGCGCGCCACATCAGGCCTTGGGAGATGCCGGAGATCCACATGGCGGTGATGTAGAGCAGCACACCGATGGTGGCCAACCAGAAGTGGGCGTTGATCAGCTTGACGCTGTACATCTCGGTTTTCCAAAGGCGCGGGATCATGTGGTACAGGGAACCGAACGAGATCATGGCCACCCAGCCCAGGGCGCCGGAGTGGACGTGACCTACGGTCCAGTCGGTGTAGTGGGACAGGGCGTTCACGTCCTTCAGGGACATGAGGGGGCCTTCGAAGGTGGACATGCCGTAGAAGGACAGGGCCACGATCATGAAGCGCATGATGGGGTCGGTGCGCAACTTATCCCAGGCGCCGGACAGGGTCATGATGCCGTTGATCATGCCGCCCCAGGAAGGCAACAGCAGCATGATGGAGAAGGTGGCGCCCAGGGTGGAGGCCCAGTCGGGCAGCGCGGTCCAGTGCAGGTGGTGGGTGCCCACCCACATGTACATGAAGGACAGGGCCCAGAAGTGGACGATGGACAGGCGGTATGAGTAGACCGGGCGGCCGGCGTGTTTGGGCACGAAGTAGTACATCATCCCGAGGAAGGCGGCGGTCAGGAAGAAGCCCACCGCATTGTGGCCGTACCACCACTGGGTCATGGCGTCCTGGGCGCCGGAGAACAGACTATAGGACTTGAGGGTGAACAGATTCACCGGCACGGCGATGTTGTTGAAAGTATGCAGCAAGGCGGTGGCCAGGATGAAAGACAGATAGAACCAGTTGGCCACATAGATATGCGGCTGCTTGCGCTGCATCAGGGTACCGATGTAGACCGCCATGTAGGACACCCAGACGATCTCGATCAGGATATCGATGGGCCATTCCATCTCGGCGTATTCGCGCCCCTGGCTGTAGCCAGTCACATAGGATAGTGCCGCCAGCACGATGATGGCCTGCCAACCCCAGAAGGTGAAGGTAGCCAGGCCGGGAGCGAACAAGCGGGTCTGACATGTTCGCTGCACTACATAGTAGGAAGTGGCGAACAGGGCTGAACCGCCGAAGCCGAAAATCACTGCTCCGGTATGCACCGGACGGAAACGGCCAAAGGAGAGATAGGGACTATCGAAGTTCAGGAACGGCCAGGCCAACTCGGAGGCGATATACACCCCCACCAACATGCCCACCACAGCCCATACGATGGCCATGATGGAAAACTTCTTGATGATGTCGTAGTTGTACTGCTCGGCCGCAGCCACGCTGGTTGCAGACATAACGCCTCCTAGGGTTACCGCTCCTCCGGGACACCCCGGAACGTCGTATCAGTGCCTCGTATCTGTACCGATACCCGGCGAAAAAGACGCGGGAGTATAGTTCGCCTTGCCCTTATCTCGCAAGGCGGACGCCATCGCGCATCCGGTTATCTATCCCGCCCTCAAAAGGGTGGAAAGGTCATCGGCGATATCTGCCGGCGGATGCGCAAAAGGCAGGTACAACCTAAGCCGCCCTGACGCATCCAATACATAACTACCTGCCGAATGATCGACCAGATATCCGGTCGCCCCCGGCTCCACGTGTTTCCTGAAAACCACTTTGAACTCCCTGGCTGCCGCTTCCACTTGCCCGGATGTTCCATAAAGCCCCAGGAACGACGGATCAAAATAAGGCACATAGGCCTTCAGGATTTCCGGAGTATCCCGCTCCGGATCCACCGAAACGAACAACACCTGCACCTTGGCCGCGACCGACGGCTCCAGTTTCTTCAGAGCCTGAGCCATATCAGACAACGTGGTAGGACATACATCTGGACAATGCGTATAGCCGAAGAAGACCACGACCAACTTTCCCCGGAAGCTCTCCAAGGTAACGGCTCGACCATTGTGGTCGGTCAAGGCCAGATTCCTGCCGAAGTCGGCGCCAGTAATATCTGTGCCCTTGTATTTCGGCGCCACCCCGCTTCCACAACCGGTGACCCAGAGTGACAAAACCAGCAACCAGAAACTGCGCGCCATCAAGAATCAAACTGGCAAAGCCGCCGCCGGCAGATCAGCCAGCCGATACTTGCCAGTCAATACCGCCTTGGCCAACTCTTCCAGGTTCATCTCGTTAAGCAAGGCGAGGATCTTCTTTTTGACCGGTATCCATTTGAAATGCATCGGGCACGCGGTGGCATCGGAACAATCCTTCAAGCCAAGGATGCAGCTCTTGGTGAAATCCGGTCCTTCGGTGAGCAGCAGAATCTGCATCAAAGTCGTGCGATGCATGCCTTCCCGCAGACAGAAGCCGCCAAGGCGGCCGCGGAAGGAATCCAGCAGGCCGTGTTTGCACAGGTTCTGGAGAATCTTGGCCAGATAGGCGGCGGGCACATTGAGCCGATCGGCGATATCCCGGTTGAGCACAGGCTCGCCCATAGGCTGGGTCGCGATATAGATCAAGGCTTGAACGGCATACTGGCTGGTG